>CAMBPD010000152.1 GCA_945869405.1 Chryseobacterium gleum
ACCTTCTTGCCATCCAACTCCTGCATATCGCCGTCAAAAAAATGCACATGGTTCTCTACATGGGAGGGCAGTAATGGGGATGAGAGCCCATCACGGAACTCGCTCCGAGTCAAGAAAACCGAAATATCCATGTTGCGAAAATGGAGCACGACTTTGCGATTCAGCAATCGTCAGAAGCAGATTCTACACGACCGATTGTTGAAACGCTATTATCCCTTCTTGGCAGCCTTCTTTGAGGCAGCCTTCTTCGCTGGTGCCTTCTTGGTTGCTGCCTTCTTGGTTGCTGCTGGTTTTCGTGACGCAGCCTTTTTCCGGGCTGTTGGGTTGGCTTCTTGCTCTGCGATTGTCGCCAACACCTCGGGAAGACCAATTGTTTTTGCATCACTTCCCTTGGGAAGCTTAAAATTATCTTTATCCCTTTTGATGTATGGGCCGAATCGACCTTGAATAATCTGTATCTCTGGTCTATCCTCGAATTTTTGAATCAAAGCAGCGTTCACGCCACTTATTTTGTCCTCCACAAGCTTGATGGCTCTATCCAATTCAATAGTAAACGGATCGTCACCCTCCTTCACACGCAACGAAGCATACAAACTACCCCATTTCACGAAAGGTCCAAATCTTCCCACTGCCGCGGTAATGGGCTGCCCTTGATATTCCCCCACCAAACGTGGAAGGTCGAATAGCTTGAGCGCTTCCTCAATGGTAATGGTACCAATGCTCTGGCCTGGTCTCAACGAAGCGAATTTCTTTTCCTCATCCTCGCTTCCACCTATCTGAACCACTGGTCCAAATCGGGCAATTCTCACTAAGACAAGCTTCCCCGTTTTTGGGTCTGTGCCCAATTCGCGCTCGCCGGATTGACGTGCTGCATTCTCAATGGTGTGGGCGACGTTCTCATGAAATGGCGTGTAAAACTTCTTCATCATTTCTTGCCATGCAAGCCTCCCCTCTGCGATCTCATCGAACTCCTGCTCCACATTGGCCGTAAAGGCATAGTCCAAAATCGTTGGGAACTGGTCCACCAAAAAATCGTTTACGACCATCCCAATATCAGTTGGGAACAATTTCGATTTTTCCGCTCCGGTATATTCACTATTGACTGTTGCTTCAATAACACCGCTTTTCAGCACCAATAGTTCAAAACTACGTGGCGTTCCCTCCTTATCTTTTTTCTCTACATACTCGCGCTGCTGTATCGTTGAAATTGTTGGCGCATAGGTCGACGGACGACCAATACCCAGTTCCTCCAGCCTTTTTACCAAGGCCGCTTCGGAGTATCGCGTGGGCTTTTGTGTGTAGCGTTGAGTTGCCGTCAAATCCATAAGATTCAGCGCCTGACCCAAGCTCAGCGGAGGCAACATGCCACTGCCACCCTCTTCACCATCCTCCTCATCCGTTCCCTCGGTGTAAACTTTCAAGAACCCATCAAATTTCACTACTTCTCCTTTCGCCAATAGCACGTCTTCCATAGTGCTTATGCCCACTGTAGCGGTTGTCTTTTCCAATTCAGCGTCGGCCATTTGCGAGGCCAACATTCTTTTCCAGATCAAATCATATAGACGCTGCTCATCACGCTCTCCATCAATTTGGTGAGCGCTCATTTCCGTAGGGCGTATCGCCTCGTGAGCCTCTTGCGCTCCTTTATTTTTATTGGTGTACTGCCTCGTTTTTGAATACTTTTCACCATACGAGCGAGCAATTTCTTGCTTGGCTGCATCCAGGGCAAAGTCTGATAAGTTCACGCTATCCGTTCTCATGTAGGTGATCTTTCCACTTTCATAGAGGCGCTGCGCCACAACCATGGTGCGCGAGACACTGAAGCCCAATTTTCGGCTCGCCTCCTGTTGTAACGTGGATGTCGTAAATGGTGCCGACGGCGTTCGTTTAGCCGGCTTTGTCTCCATCTGCGTGATGCTAAATGATGCTCCGATGGCCCGTTGCAAAAAAGAATTAGCCTCTTCGCCGTCCTTGAGCTTTCTGCTCAAGTCTGCCTTGAGCACCGCGCTACCTAAATCAAAACTTCCTCGTACATTGTAGAAAGAAGTGGCGGCAAACTTCTCGATTTCACGCTCCCTTTCCACGATTATTCTCACTGCAACACTCTGAACGCGCCCCGCGCTCAGACCGGCTTTTACCTTTTTCCAAAGAACCGGCGACAATTCAAAACCCACCAAGCGATCTAAGACGCGTCGGGCTTGTTGCGCATTCACAAGATCGATGTCGATATGGCGTGGCTTTGCTATCGCATCTTGAATCGCTTTTTTCGTGATTTCATGGAAAACAATTCGTTTGGTTTTCGCAACATCCAAACCCAATGCCTCTGCCAAATGCCACGAGATAGCTTCTCCCTCGCGGTCCTCATCCGTTGCCAACCAAACGTCGTCCACTTTGCTTACCAGTTTCTTTAACTCTCGCACCACCTCTTCCTTGTCGGGAGAAATAACATAGACTGGATTAAATCCTTTCTCTTTGTCGATGGCCACATCATTCTTTGGCAAATCGCGCACGTGTCCGTAACTACTCTTCACAATAAAGTCCTTTCCCAAGTACCCTTCTATAGTCTTCGCTTTTGCCGGAGACTCAACAATCACAAGATTCTTACTCATATTTTCTACTTTGTTAAACGCCTATTTTCACATTCATTCACTTCCACCGCGGCGCTAATTGTGCGCGGCAAATGTATGCGTATAAAAAACTGTCGAACCAAATCCTAGCTAAATCGCTATCTTCGCGCCTCACTTAAACCACTGGTTTTCAAAACAGCTATACACTGTGGAAGAAAAAACAATCGACGAAACCCGACAGGGCGAATACCTCATGCTGGATGCGGAGGTTAATTCAACCAAAAAACCACGTAAACTTCTTCTTGAGAGCTACGGCTGTCAAATGAATTTTTCGGACAGCGAAATTGTTGCAAGCATTCTGGCAAAAGAAGGTTTTACCACAACAAAAGACCCCGAAGAGGCAGATGTCGTGCTGCTCAACACCTGTGCTATTCGCGACAATGCAGAGCAACGCATACGCGGTCGGCTCGATTATTTACGCTCTGTAAAAAAACGAAATCCGGAAATGCAAATTGGCGTACTCGGATGTATGGCCGAGCGTTTGCGTGAGAAATTACTCGACGAAGAAAAGCTCGTAGATATGGTAGTGGGTCCCGATGCTTACAGAGACCTTCCCAACCTTATAGATAAAGTGGGTGAGGGCCAAAAAGCCGTGAACGTATTGTTGAGTCGCGAAGAGACTTATGCCGAAATAACCCCGGTACGCCTCAACAGCAATGGCATTACCGCGTTTATCTCTATCATGCGGGGCTGCGATAATATGTGTTCGTTTTGCGTGGTACCCTTCACCCGCGGTCGCGAACGAAGCCGGGACCCGAAAACAATTGTAAACGAGGCAAGCGACCTATTCAACCAAGGGTACCGTGAAGTGACATTGCTCGGTCAAAACGTTGACTCCTACAAATGGAACATCAACAACAAAGGAGAAATACTCGATGTTTTAACTCCCACTGTCAACTTTGCTCAGTTGCTCGAAAAGGTTGCATTAGTGCACCCCGATTTGCGGATTCGATACTCTACCTCGCACCCCAAAGACATGACAGATGAGGTGCTACATATCATGGCACGGTATGACAACATTTGCAAGTACATCCACCTTCCCGTTCAAAGCGGAAATAGTGATGTGCTGAAGCGAATGAATAGAGGATATACGCGAGAATGGTACTTGGAACGAATCGAAGCCATTCGACGCATCATGCCCGATTGCGCCATCAGTACCGATGTCATTACAGGATTCTGCGGCGAGACCGACAGCGAGCACAACGACACTCTCTCCTTAATGGAACATGTTCGCTATGAAATGGCATTCATGTTTAAATACTCAGAACGCCCGAAAACATTAGCCGAAAGGAAATTTGAAGATGATGTTACTGAAGAGATAAAAGGCCAGCGATTGCAAGAAGTTATCGCTCTTCAAATGCGAGGAGCTGCTGAGCGTACTCGCGCGCACGTGGGTCTGAAGCAATACGTCTTAATTGAAGGAACAAGTAAAAAATCAGACAATGATCTGCAGGGCAGAAACTCCCAAAACATTGTGGTGGTTTTTCCGAAAACAATGGAGTGCGCCCCTGGTGATTATGCAGAGGTTATGGCCACCCACTGTACGTCGGTAACGCTTATCGGCGAGCTGACGAAAGTCTTTCCAAGAACGAACACACACCCGACATCTTTGTAAAAATTCATGGACATCAGGACGGTCAAACAACGATTCGAAATCATAGGAAATTCTCCTATGCTCAATCGGGCATTGGACATCGCTGTGCAAGTAGCTCCCACCAACATGTCGGTGCTCATAAACGGAGAAAGTGGAACAGGCAAGGAAAATATTCCAAAAATCATACACGCCTACAGCGCGAGAAAACACGCTCCTTATATCGCGGTAAACTGCGGTGCCATTCCAGAGGGCACCATCGACAGTGAATTGTTTGGTCACGAAAAAGGATCATTTACCGGGGCTACTGATGCGCGAAAGGGATACTTCGAAGAGGCAAATGCGGGAACAATATTTTTAGATGAAGTGGCTGAACTACCACTCCAAACTCAGGTGCGTTTGTTGCGAGTATTAGAAACCGGAGAGTATATCCGCGTTGGTTCTTCCAAGGTTCAGAAAACAAACGTGCGCGTTGTGGCAGCCACGAATGTTGAATTTAGCGAGGCCATAAGACGAGGGAAATTTCGTGAAGATTTGTTTTATCGTCTCAACCAAGTCCCTGTATTCCTGCCTCCCCTTAGAGAGCGAAAGGAAGATATAGCGATGCTGTTTGCAAAATTCACCACAGACTTTGCAGAACGTTATAAAATGCCCGTACTGGAATTAGCTCCTGATGCGCGCGGCTTGTTAATCGAATACTCTTGGCCCGGTAATATTCGACAACTGAAAAATATTACAGAGCAAATTAACGTACTGGAACAAAACCGTCTGGTCTCTGCTGAAACCCTAGCCTATTACCTTCCACACGAAGACTTCGGCAACCGAGGAATGGTGGTGGCGGGAAGCTCAGCATCACAAAACAATTTTTCCGAACGAGAAATTTTGTACAAGGTGTTATTCGACATGAAAAACGACCTCAACGATTTAAAGAAACTTGTTGGTGGCCTCATGCAATCAGGAGACGATTTCGCTGATGATGCTGGTAACGCTGAACTGATACAGCGAGTTTTTTCGGGTGAGAATTCCACTGGCAGTGCCTCGAATGCCCCTCCCAATAAAGGAGTTCTTCGACTACCGCAAGCATCTGAGCCGCTTATAGAAGTAGAAGAAACTCTTTCCCTTCAAAATTCCGAGCGCGAGTTGATTGAAAAGGCACTGAAAAAGCATCGGAATAAACGGAAATATGCGGCTGAAGAATTGGGTATATCCGAGAGAACTCTCTACCGCAAAATTAAAGAATACAATCTGTCCTGACCATGAAGTGGCACGCATTCATAGGACTTTCTCTTTGCTTTTTATTCGCCGGATGCGGGGTGTATTCGTTTACGGGTGGGCAGTATAGCGGTGCAAAGACCTTTTCTGTTGATTATTTCAAACCCCAATCAGCATTGGTGACACCTTTGTATGCGCAACGCTTTTCGGAATCGTTGAAAGATGTATTGTTGGCCCAAAGTCCACTGCGACTTGCTGAACGGAAGGGGGAACTTCACTATTCAGGCAACATAATCGACTACCGCACCACACCAGTTGCTGTGCAGTCTGGTGCAGCAGAAACAGCATCACTGAACCGACTCACCATTACTATTAGCGTGAAGTACGAAAATAGTTTGGAGCCAGAATTCAATTTCGAAAAAACATTTTCCAAGTTTGCCGATTACGATGCAAACCAAGATTTATTTACTATTGAAGAAAGTTTGTGGTCGCTTATTAATGAGCAACTCACTCAAGAGATATACAATGCCAGTGTAGGCAACTGGTAAATACATGCGCAAAGAAGAACTTCATCACACGCTTATGCATCCGGAACATCTTTCGGACGAGCAGCTATTGGAGTTGCGCGAAGCGGTGGCCCGTTTTCCGTTTTTCGGAGCGGCACAAATTGCGCTTACACAAGCTTTCAAAGCTCGCGGCGATATGCAG
>CAMBPD010000153.1 GCA_945869405.1 Chryseobacterium gleum
TCACGGATGCGGCAGGTGCTACGGTGTATTCAAGTGCAGTCAACACGCAACAAGCATACATCGACATCAACGCATGGGGCTCCGCCGGGGTGTACTACCTGAGTGTTTATGATGTGAATGGTGCCGTGGTGGCTGTGAGGCAGATTGTGCTCGAATAGAGTTGAAGATTGAAAGTTAAAGGTTGAAAGTTGAAGGTTCTGTTACGCGAACCTGCAACTTTCAACCTTCAACTTTCAACCATTTTCATTAATCCCAACGCCTCCGCAATCTTTCGGTCATTCGCCAACCTCGGCACTTTATTCTGCCCTCCGAGTTTTCCAACCGAACGCATGTAATCATTGAAAGCACCCTTGCGCACACAGGTTACGACAGCTCGGCGAAGCACACTTCCTTGTATCAAATCGCGGTAATAAATGTTGCGGCGTTGCATAGAGGCGTCCAACATATTTTCAAGTTGCTCGCGCTTGTCCTCGCCCAATTCATAATCCAATTCAAGAAGCCATTCATGATAGGGCAACCCTGAAGCAGGCGACACCATGGGCGCCACATGAAATTCATTCACTTGTATTCCGAGAGCATCGCAAGCTTCCGTCATGGCACCTTCCACTTCATCGGCAATCACGTGTTCGCCAAATGCGCTGGTAAAATGCTTGATGCGACCGGTTACTTTGATGCGCGGCGGATTGAGTGACGTGAACTTCACTGTATCACCAATGCTGTAACTCCAAAGCCCTGCATTGTTGCTTAGAACAAGCGCGTAATTCACTCCTACTCTCACATCTCGCAACGACAGCCTTGAAGGCCGCTCGTTGAAGTATTCGTCGGCAGGAACAAATTCAAAAAAGATTCCGCTGTTCGTGTTCAGCAACAAACCATCGGCTTCTTGCGAATCTTGAAACGCAAGAAATCCTTCGCTCGCCGGATACAGCTCGATAATGGGAATTCGTTTTCCGATGAGCTGCTCGAACCTTGCGCGGTAGGGCTCGAAGTTCACGCCTCCAAACACAAACAAATCGAAATCGGGAAATACTTCGCGAATGGTTTGCTTGCCCGACTTCTTCAGCAACACTTCAAAATACATCTGCACCCAATTCGGTATGCCGCTTATGAGTGTCATGCGCTCTTGCAGTGTTTCATCGGCAATGCGATTCACCTTCTCTTCCCAATCTTCAATGCAATTGGTTTCGAACGAAGGCAATCTGTTTTTTTGAAGATACCCCGGCACATGGTTGGCCACAATTCCAGATAAACGACCATAAGGAATTCCACTGGGCAACAAATCCATCTTGGGACTTCCTTGCAAAAAAATCATCTTACCCGAAGTGAATTCCGAACGCCCTGTTTCAGCGATATAACTCAACAATGCATTGCGCGCTGTGCCAATGTGATTGGGCATCGAATCGTTGGTGAGTGGTATGTATTTGGTACCGCTGGTGGTGCCACTTGTTTTGCAGAAATACTTCGGCACACCCGGCCACAACACATCGCGCTCGCCCGACTTCGCTCGCTCGATGTACGGCACTAAATCTTCGTATTCAACTACCGGCATGGCCTGCTTCCACGCCTCATAGTCGTTCACATCGCGCAATGAATGATCTGCACCGAAAATCGTTTTCGCTCCCTTCCTCAACAACGACTGCATAACCGCATCCTGACATTGCACGGCTCGAAGAGCCTCACTTCTGAGGCGTCGCTGTACTATTCCTGCATAGGCTTTCGCCGCAAAAGACTTTATCGACATGCCCAACCGTTATTGCCGAATAATCGTTGTTTGGAAATGTTGGGCGTTCGTAGTCATTACCACCTGATAAATTCCGGGTGCCAATTCAGCAACAGACGGCCTGTATTGAAGCTGACTTGCAGCATCGAAGCTGTCGCACCGTATCAATCCACCCGTAGCATTGTACCAGCGCGCTGTCAACGTCTCTTTCAAGTGAACCGGTAGCTCTATAAGAACTTCTTCTGTTGCCGGGTTAGGATACGCTCGCAAGTGTTCCACAACAACAGACTCTTCATGCAAAGCGTTGAAGGCTCCGAAGTTCATTCGCACCATAGGCAACATATCTAAGTAGTACCAATCATTCGGGAAATATCGCACCAATGCGGTTGCCTCTTGGGCAACGCCCGACATAGCACAAACAAAATTATCTACCCCGTCAGCACTTGCGACCGCAACGTAATAGGCTTCGCCAGCATACAGTTGTATTGGAGCATCGAAAACCAAGTTGGTGAGCACCTGGTCGCCATAACCATTCAACATGGAGGCATTTAAATCGATCGGTTGTGTGGTGCCCAATAAATCTGCTTCTGCTCCTGTCGCGATATCGAAACGATACAAACGCCCCTCTATCT
Source organism: Chryseobacterium gleum (assembly GCA_945869405.1). Classification (GTDB taxonomy): domain Bacteria; phylum Bacteroidota; class Bacteroidia; order Flavobacteriales_D; family Sanyastnellaceae; genus JAIBBG01. Next base: position 2,353 of record CAMBPD010000153.1, read on the forward strand.
GCGCAGGCGTTGATGTTCCAATACCAACTCCTACGGTTATCGAATGGCACATCAAATCTTCGGCTGTAATGTGAAACACATTCCCCAACTCATACTCTATGTCTGCCAGTTCAGGTGTACCCAAATACACTGCACTAGCGAAAATCCTATCGCGTGCATACTGCACATCATTGATGTAAAAGAAGGTGGTATCGGTGTTGTTTGCTTGATCCTCTTCCAACTCCAATTGTTGCACGCTGTAGGCCAATTTATACTCTCCCGAAGCCTGCAACATTTGATAATTGCCCGCACGCAAATCAACCGTTTCACCCGGATTGATGTACAAACCTTCGACACTTGTTGCTTGGTGTAACACGCTACCTGCGGGGTGAGTTAAGACATCCACATGAAGCCGACAATCCGTTTGAAAACTTCCACCCAAATTCGCTGCCTTTGCGGAAAATTTCAAGTCGGGCGCCATCGACGACGGGTATTTTGAATACTCCATGAACTCATACCCTGTGGGATGTGAAGGATCATAAAGGTTGAAGTCGCCATAACCAAATCCTGTTATCGCAAGATCATTATCATACGTATCGAGCAACATGACATCGTCTATCTGCCAGTAGTAATACATGGCATCAAAAACAAATCGTATTTGCACAGAAGGTTGGTAAGCAACATAGTTCGAGATTTGAATCACTTGCTCGTCGAAGGGCATGGTTGGGTTGGGAAGCTCCGGATTGATAAAAACCGTGTACCAGTTGAATCCGTCTATTGAAACCTCTACCCGTGCTTCTCCAGTAAGTCGCTTGAGGTATTGGTTAAATTTTAAGGCTACGCTTCCGTACGTCGATAGATCAATTACCGGTGAAGTCAGGGTGGCATAATGTGGACCCGGTGCAGGGCCACTGCCAAAGTTCGCCTCGCTGCAGGGCAACGCTGGATTATCCCACCAATTGGAATCGAAAATCATAAATCCATTTGCCGCTGAGGGGCTAATAATAGGCTCGCCCAAATTGCCAACAACACAACTTCCTCGCGAGCCAACCTCAATGTTCGGGGTTGTACTCGGTCCGCGAAACTCCCAGGCCGCAACATTACCTTGTGCAAAGCTGCTCCACCCACTCATCAGACCACCGGAAAAATCCTCTGACCAAATAACCTCACGCGAGTTTCCGAACGATGCGCTAGCATGCGGATTCAATGCATAAGCACCTGGAGCACGTTCAAAACGATACTGCGCAGTTGCTTGGGTGAAAATAGCAGCCAAACATAAAACGAGGAAGAATGATCTCATTAGAATTCTGTTGTATGCAACGAATATAAGTACAAGAAAAAACTAAAAGACAGCGCTCAATGAGAATCAACCTTGTGAGCCACAACAAGCTCCAAACCGAATAGTGAAACATGCCACAAGCGAAAAACGAATTCACCATGCACCCCTCGATAGTGAGCGCTGAACTCCTGGTCATCACATTTGAAAGGAACAACTTCTATGTCATCAGCAAATGCAACACGTTCACCGAAGTACTTGTAGACGGCCTCCTTTATCGACCAAACCACCGTGTAGGCCCTCACTCGCTCGTGCTCTGTATCGAGCCAAAACCGTTCAGATGGAGAGGAAAATTTCTCCCGAATCGACAGGACTTTCTCAACAGGCATCTGAATATCCACCCCAATACGTTTCAAGGAACTTGCAACCACTACAAAACCCTCACTATGACTTACCGAAACGAAACCATTATTCAGCACAGGCTTTCCGTTGGCTAGGTAGAATACCTCATTTATGTCGAGCCGCAGCAACAGCAATTGTGTTGCTAACCATTCTTTTTTTCTATGCTCTGCCTTTAGGTGCGCCGGAAGGATGCCTCCTGGCTTGGCTATTTGCCACTGCTCAAGCATTACAGAAACATCTTCCGAAGGATGCCAAAGCGCAAGTTCGAATGAATTAATTTCCGTGGACTGATGAACAATTTGGACTGGCATGGGTTAAGAGTGTTTGCAAACTTACAACACACGCTTTTTTGTGATTTTTTTAACCATTACCTAAAGTGAAATTGTATCTTTGCCCCTCGTTATCAAGATTTTAAAACCAAAAAAACATGAGCATTCCAACTGCCGAACAAGTGAACACCTACAAAGTGAAAGACATGTCCCTCGCCGAATGGGGACGCAAAGAAATTAAACTCGCTGAAGCAGAAATGCCCGGCTTGATGAGCTTGCGAAAAGAATTTGGCCCATCGAAACCATTGGCCGGAGCTCGCATTGCAGGCTGTCTGCACATGACCATCCAAACAGCAGTGTTGATTGAAACCCTCACGGAGTTGGGCGCAGAAGTGAGCTGGAGCTCATGCAACATCTTTTCAACACAAGACCACGCTGCCGCTGCCATTGCCGCCGCAGGGATACCAGTTTACGCTTGGAAAGGAATGAATAACGAAGAATTTGATTGGTGTATAGAGCAAACACTCCACGCTTTCAGTGGTGGTCAAGGCCTCAACATGATTCTTGACGACGGTGGTGATCTCACCAACTTAGTTTTCGACAAATACCCAGAACTTATCTCGGGAATCCGCGGTATTTCAGAAGAAACAACAACAGGGGTTCTTCGTCTAATTGAGCGTGAGAAAAACGGAACATTATTACTTCCGGCCATCAATATCAACGACTCAGTAACGAAAAGCAAATTCGACAACAAATATGGCTGCCGCGAGTCGCTCGTAGACGCTATACGCCGCGCTACCGACCTTATGATGGCCGGTAAAGTAGCAGTTGTTGCAGGTTTCGGCGATGTTGGAAAAGGCTCTGCCGATTCATTGCGCAACGCTGGAGTTCGCGTAATGGTAACAGAAGCTGATCCCATCTGCGCGCTTCAAGCCGCTATGGAAGGTTATGAGGTAAAACGCATGGACAACGCAATTCCTGAGGCTGACATAGTTGTTACCGCTACCGGAAACCACAACATCATTGTTGACCGTCACTTCAAAAACATGAAACATAACGCAGTTGTATGTAACATCGGTCACTTCGACAACGAAATCGATATGGCTTGGTTGAACGACAATTACGGCGGCACCAAAGACACTATCAAACCACAGGTAGACAAATACTCAATCGGTGACAAAGACATCATCGTATTGGCCGAAGGCCGTCTAGTAAACCTAGGTTGCGCTACAGGTCACCCATCATTCGTAATGAGCGCCTCGTTTACCAACCAAACGATTGCTCAATTGGAACTATGGGAAAACCACAAGAACTACGAAAACAAAGTTTACGTGCTTCCTAAGCAACTTGATGAGAAGGTTGCACGCCTGCACCTTGCCAAGGTAAATGCCGAACTCGAAGTCCTAACTACGAGCCAGGCTGACTATATCGGCGTGAAAGTGGAAGGACCGTACAAGTCTGACGCTTACAGGTACTAAGGAATAGAGACAAAGGACTATGGGCGAAGGGCGAAGGACAATAATCCTTCGCCCTTTTCTTTTGTTCCCTCGTACATCACCCCTCACAGGCAACCCTTTGATTTCCAAAGCGTCTTAGCACAGGAGAGGAAAAGCCTTTTCCCTAATTAAAACTATTTACAATGGTTTCCTTGAGCATTTTTCAGTCGTTGGTAAATGAGTATGCGGGGTACACATTCCTTGCAGGCTTTTTACTTATTGTAGGAACATTGGGATCCGCAATGTTATTTGCCAAAGCC
>CAMBPD010000154.1 GCA_945869405.1 Chryseobacterium gleum
GAAGGTAACTTACCATTTGACCAAAGGAGTTAATCGATTGAAGGTACCACTGAATAGTGGTTTGGCCAAGTATACGCTTAAGAATGATGACTTTGAGATTTCGTTCATCGCTTCACCGGAACGACATAAGGCCGAGGCTTTTCAAAAAATGACATCCTTCGACGACAAATCTACAAGCCTAATTGCAGCATATCGGTACTTCAATCAATGGCTAAATGGCGATCCTTCCACAATGACAGAAATTGACGAAAGTCTGCGAAATCATCCGAATTGGGAGTACTTACGCCGGAGTTACCGTAACGAGGAGTTAAGCTGGTCTAGTGGGTTTTCCGCGGGAGAGGTTATATTCGAGTTCGGAAATTATAACATAGCGGGTTCAAAGCCATACATCTCCATTCTGACCGATGATGATGGAAAAATTATCGAAGGACCTATGCTACTGCTTATCTATTAGCAGGAGTATTCTCCTTCAAGCCAATTCACCACTTCACCATTTCACTCTTTCACCACTTCACTACACCAACATCATCACCGGATTCTCCAAATACGATTTCAATGTCTGGAGGAACGCAGCACCTGATGCTCCGTCTACCACACGGTGATCGCAGCTGAGGGTTACTTTCATTACGTTACCCGGAACCACAGCGCCATTCTTTACTACAGGAACTGATTTTATTCCACCTACGGCTAGGATGCAAGCATCGGGTGGGTTGATGATGGCCGTAAACTCTTCGATACCAAACATTCCTAGGTTGGAAATAGTGAAGGTGTTCCCTTCCCAGTCGCTCGGTTGAAGTTTCTTGCTCTTGGCTTTTTCAGCAAAAGATTTTACTTCAGCGCCAATTTGTGAAAGGCCTTTTTCATTCGCGAAACGAACTACAGGAACCAGCAGACCTTCCTCTACAGCTACAGCAACGCCTATGTGCACGTGCTCGTTGTAGCGAATGGTGTCGCCTCTCCAGGAAGAATTCACCTTCGGGTGCTGTCGCAGCGCCATTGCGCATGCCTTCACCACCATATCGTTGAACGATATCTTAGCAGTTCCGATATCATTGATGGATTTGCGCGCTGCCATAGCATTGTCCATATCGATTTCCATCGTGAGATAGAAATGAGGAGCAGTGAATTTGCTTTCGGCCAATCGGCGCGCGATTGTTTTGCGCATTTGAGAAACATTCTCTTCAGTGTATCGCTCAGTGCCCGCTGGAACGAATGCTGGAACGTACGTTGGAGCCACTGCAGCAGCAGGAGTGAAGTTCTCTACATCGCGGCGAACGATACGTCCGCCATCGCCGCTGCCGGCAACATTTCCGATGTTGATGCCCAATTCTTCCGCAATCTTTTTAGCTAACGGAGATGCTTTCACGCGGCCATTGGCTGCGATGTGAGCTGATGCTATAGGCGCTACAGCAACTGCAGGAGGTGCACTTGGAGCGGCAACAGCTGCAACGGCAATAGGTGCGGGAGCATCTTCAACTACAGGAGCACCGGCCGCCACTGAAGCAAGCAATGCCGCTACATCTTCGCCTTCTTTGCCTAAAATGGCAAGAATAGAATCTACTTTGGCTGTCTTCCCTGTTTCAACACCAATGTAGAGTAACACACCATCTTGGTATGACTCGAACTCCATGGTTGCCTTATCGGTTTCAATTTCAGCAAGCACTTCGCCGCTTTTTACTTTTTCACCTACCTTTTTGTGCCAAGCCGCAACTGTACCTTCTGTCATGGTATCGCTGAGTTTGGGCATGGTTACAATATCCGCCATATGTTCTGTTGTCTTGTGTGAGTTATTAGTCTTTCACGTACGGGTAATCTTCCTGCGTGTAAACGTCTTTATACAATTCCTCTGCCTCGGGAAGGGGCGATTCTTCAGCGAACTTCACCGAGTCTTCCACCAACGTTTTAACATCGGTTTCTACCTCTTCAATTTCTGTTTCCGACATCCATTTGTTCTCTCGTATCATGCGAATAACGTGTTCAATCGGATCTTGACTTTGGTATTCAGCAACTTCATCTTTCGTTCTGTATTTCTGAGGGTCACTCATTGAGTGACCTTTGTAGCGGTAGGTTTTGATGTCGAGAAGTGTTGGTCCTTCTCCGCTGCGAGCGCGGTCCGCAGCGCGTTTTATGGCTTCACAAACAGCCTCTGGACGCATACCATCGACAGTTTCTGCCGGCATAAGGAAAGATGCACCCAACTGCGAAAGGTCGGTGACATTGGAGGTGCGCTCGATGGATGTTCCCATGGCATACTGGTTGTTTTCAATGATGAAAATAACCGGTAACTTCCAGGTCATTGCCATGTTGAAGGTCTCAAATAAGGCTCCTTGACGTGCAGCACCATCTCCGAAAAATGTGAGCGTTACATCGTCAGTGCCGTTGTATTTGTCGGCAAAGGCTAGCCCTGCTCCCATGGGAATTTGCGCACCCACGATTCCATGACCGCCAAAGAGATTTCGTTCTTTGTCGAACATGTGCATAGATCCTCCTTTTCCTTTGGAAAGCCCGGTGGCTTTGCCATAGAGCTCGGCCATTACTTTCTTTGGATCTGAACCCAGCACTAAGGGATGGGCGTGATCGCGGTAGGCCGTGATGACTTTATCCGAAGGGCGTATGGCTTCCATCATCCCGGAAAGAATAGCCTCTTGTCCGATGTATAAGTGACAGAATCCGCCAAATTTTTGTTGTATGTACAAGTGTCCGCACTTTTCTTCAAAGCGTCGCATCAACAACATCTCACGATACCATTTGATGTAAGTCTCTTTGCTGAACGATGTAGTTGCTTTTTTTGCAGTGGTTGTGCCTGTGGCAATATCAGTAGCCATATGGGTTTTTTCTAAGGGTTACAAATATACCTTTCCGCTCTATTCAACAGCAAGGAAACTTTGTTGTTGTACAATTTACAATAAGTAGCTACTTGAGGTGGGTTAAAATGAGCGAATTGCCCGAACCCGATAGAAATAGCCTGCTTTAAAGTTTGAACTCGAAAGGCCATTGCTAAAGTTTTTGCAATCTGCCGCAGCTTTGGTCGCTTGAGAAGAGCTTCAATACAAGCCAGTGTTGAACCCGCCAATGGCTGCCTGATTTAGATATAAAAGATCTAATTCATCCGTGACGGGTAAGTACCAATCGGTGTAGCTGTTGAATTCAAGGTCGTAACAGGTGCATGCGCAGTGCCAGAATCCTTATGTTCTAATTTTTGAATATCAGAAATTTATCCTTGAAACTGGCGCAAGAATCGAACATCGTTTTCAAAAAACATACGCAGGTCATCGATCTGGTAGCGCAACATCGTAATGCGTTCGATACCCATGCCGAAGGCGAATCCACTGTATTTGTCGGGGTCGATGCCGCTGGCGCGAAGTACCTCAGGGTCGACCATTCCGCATCCCATAATTTCAAGCCAGCCTGTGCCTTTGGTAATTCGATAATCGGCCTCGCTGTTCAACCCCCAGTACACATCCATTTCTGCGCTGGGTTCAGTAAACGGGAAGTAGGAGGGGCGCAAACGTATTTTGGCCTTTCCGAAAAACTCTTCCGTGAAGAACTGAAGCGTTTGCTTCATGTCTGCAAACGAGACACCTTCATCGATATAAAGGCCTTCGATTTGATGAAATTGGCAGTGAGCGCGTGAGCTAACGGCCTCGTTGCGATATACTCTGCCCGGCATCACGATGCGAATAGGAGGCTTTTTGTTTTCCATGGCCCTCACTTGAACACTGCTTGTGTGCGTGCGCAGCACCATCTCTTTTTCACCTTCCTGTGAGGGCTTGTGAATGAAAAAAGTGTCTTGCATATCGCGAGCGGGGTGCTCGGGTGGAAAATTCAGACCAGAGAATACGTGCCAGTCATCTTCTATCTCTGGGCCATCGGCCACAGTGAATCCAATGCGGGAGAAAATATCCAGGATATCTCTGCGAACGATGGATAGGGGATGGCGAGTGCCTAAGCGCAGAGCACCGGAAGGACGGCTCCAATCGATACCTTCCGACAAAGAGCCGGCTTCAGCAGTGGACAATTGGAGTGACTCCAGGCGCTCTTGCAGAGCGTTTTTGAGCTTGTTAAGCTCTTGACCCATTTGCTTTTTTTGTTCGTTGGGCACTTGTTTAAACCCCTCAAACAAATCGTTGAGTATTCCTTTGCGACTGAGGTATTTTATGCGAAAGTTTTCGACTTCTTCCGCGCTTGTCGCCTGGAAAGCCTCTATCTCTGCAAGGTGTTTTGTGATGAGATCAAGCATTCTTATTTTCCCTTATTGATGATTTCCATTTTCATGGTAATATCTTGTATGGGTCTGTCGCGCACTGTTTTTTGACTGTTGATACTGTCGATAACAGCAAGTCCTTCGATAACCTCACCAAATACGGTATACTCCATGTCGAGCTGCGCTGTGCCACCTACCGTCATGTAAAGTTGCTTTTGGGCATCCGAGTATTTGAAGCCTGGATGTGCGCGACCAAGGTTCATTTCGAGTTGACCTAGTTCCATGTCGGTCATTGTTCTTCCTTGCACGATGTAGAATTGGCTGCCACTTGATTCTTTCTTCGGGTTTACTTGGTCGCCTTGGCGAGCGGCACACAGGGCACCACGTTTGTGCACCAGTGTGGGGTTGAACTCGGCAGGCACAGTGTATCCGGGGCCACCACCACCAAGCATTTGACTTTGCGCAGCACCTCTGCTTTGCGGGTCACCGCCTTGCACCATGAAAGTTTTAATGCAGCGGTGGAAGAGCAGATTGTCGTAGAATTTCTCGCTTACGAGTTTCAGGAAATTGTCGCGGTGTCGCGGTGTTTCATCGTAGAGCAACACGGTCATGGGGCCAAAAGGGGTAATTATTCGAACCTTGGAGGCCTTGCTTGGATCTGTGGTTGCCGCAATGGGCGCAGGAGAGGGTTGTTGCGGTTGTTCTGCGGCGACGATTTCGGGCGCAATACTTTTATCAGCGGTTGTTTTGTCAGAGCTCTTGCAGCCAGAGGCGTTACAGAAGATGATGAAAGCGGCGCAACTAATCAGTGAAATGGATAGTCTGTTCATAGTAAAAAATTGAGGTCACGAAAATAATGAAGGATTGATTTGTGACGTTGGACCATTTGAATGGCAGTTGAATTGAGTTGGCTGGAAGAAAGTCAGAATCAAAATGTGCTTGGAGTTTATTTGCTTTGATTAAATTTGCGAGATATGATGAACAAAAATTCAAAATTCATTGTGAGCGGAATTTTCTTGTTGATGGTGCTTGTAGCCGTTTCAGGGTGCAAGAAAGATCAGCAGACGATAGCTACCATTACCGTAGTGAATGCAGATGGTGAAACAGTTCCGGGCGCATCAGTGCGCTTGTATGCTGTTTCTTCTCAGACGCCGCCACCTCCCAACGAACCACGTTTCGATACAACACAGGTAACGAACGGCACAGGCAAGGTGAGTTTCGATTTCAGCGATTATTACGAAGAAGGCCAGGCCGGATTTGCGGTTTTAGACATTGAAGCTTCGAAGGGATCGTTGGAAGGGGAGGGGATTATCAAGATTGAAGAGATGAAGACCAACGAAGAGACGGTTGTGATTGAATGATCACGCAGTGAAATAACGAAAAGCCCCCGATTGTTCGGGGGCTTTTTTTTTGGTACGAGTTGGGAAACACTCTTATTTTCGCGCCCTCGAAGAAGGCAGATGCCTTCGGAATTTTAAGTATATCGGGATGTAGCTCAGTTGGTAGAGTACACGTCTGGGGGGCGTGAGGTCGCACGTTCGAGCCGTGTCATCCCGACCAATGAAATCAGGGGTTTCAGCGAATCAAAGCTGAAGCCCCTTTTTTATTTGCCCACTATTTGCCCAATATGCCCCTTCAAAAGTGCTGAATCGCATAAATTGAGAGTTGATGGATGGAATACTATTCCTATAAAGTATTCCAAATAGGAATAAGGTAACATGCCCAGTACATGTTCCTTTGACTTGTTATTCGTGGTACTTGTTTTTTATTGTTCATGGAG
>CAMBPD010000155.1 GCA_945869405.1 Chryseobacterium gleum
AAGGATACCGAAGCGATGCAACGCGAGGGCTTCAGCGAGCAACAAGACGTTGATCAGCTCATGCTTTCGGTCAATGAACTTAGGATACAAATTGGTTACACCGAACAGTATATCACCATCACTAAAAACGTGCTCAAGTTTACCATTGGTATGCCTCTGAGCACAGAAATCACCCTCACCGATACGTGGGAGTCGCTCACTACAATTGAAGGAAGTGATATCTTGGACTTTAACCCCTCTTCGAGCATCGATGTGCAATTGGCAGAGAACGGCTTACTACTGCAACAGCTCAATGTTAAGTCGAAGAAAGCGGCGCTTATGCCAAACCTTGCCGCATTCTACAACGTGCAAACGCAAGGGCTGCGCGAAGAGTTTAGCTACCTCGACACATCGCTTCCTTGGTTCCCTATTCAGCTTTGGGGTGTGCAACTCAATATACCCATACTAAGCGGTGGCAGCAAGACGAAGACAATCAAAAAAACAGAAGTTGAAGTGAGGCGCATGACCGATTTAGTTTCCATGACCACAGAAGCCGTTCGTCTTGAGTACAGCAACGCATCAGCCGGACTTTCATTTTCCAAGCAGCGTATGGCGCAGGCAAAGGCAAGTCTTGAACTGGCCAAATCGATTCTTCAAAAAGAAGAGATCAAGTACCGTGAAGGGCTCTCGAACAGCTTCAACATCACCCAACGCAACCAGCAAGTGCTCAATGCCCAAAGCGGATACACCAATGCTGCGATTGCTTTCATGAACGCACAGACAAAACTCAATAAAGTTCTTAATAAATAAATCATCGCCCCCTGCGATGAGTAACCCATCCTTTCTTTCTATGAAGCACTTCATTCTTGCACTAGCCGCGACACTTTTGCTCGTCGCCTGCGGATCTAACGGAACAGGCAATGCGAGCCTGGACTCGCTCATTGCTCAACGTGACTCTCTAAAAGGTGTTCAAGCCAACATCGCTAAGGAACTTTCTGCCATTGAAGAGCAAATCGCTTTGCTCGACACAGGCATCAAAGCGCCCGCGGTTGCCTTAATGCCGGTTACAAGACAAGACTTTAAATCCTACTTCCAAGTGCAGGGGTATGTAACCACCGATGCACAGGCCAATATTTTTCCGAATCCTATGGGACAGGGCGCCATCAAAAAAATATTTGTTCGTGAAGGCGCTACCGTTTCTGCGGGGCAAAAACTTGTACAGATTGATGACGCTGTTACGCGCCAGATGCTGGGCCAACTAGAGGTCAACCTTGCGGTCGAAACCGAAAACTATAACCGTATTAAAAAACTATGGGACCAGAAAATTGGGAGCGAAATGCAAGTTCTTCAAGCGCGCAGAGCGAAAGAAAATTTCGAAGAACAAATCAAGCAAGTGCGCGAGCAAATTGCTCAGTACACCATCACCGCTCCAATTAGTGGAACGGTAGACAAGGTCTACTTGAAAGAAGGTGAGATGGCAGCTATAGGCTCGCCCATGCCCGTAATGACCATCATCAACCCAGGCAACAACTACATGTTAGCCGACATCAGCGAAAGCTACGTCGGCATCATCGCGCAAGGCCAATCTGCTGAAGTGATGATCCCTAACCTTGACACGATCTCGACCAAGATTTCGCTTATTGGCAACACGATTAAAAAAGCCAATAGAACCTTTGAAGTGCGCATGGATTTACCGCAAGGAAATTCAAACTTAAAACCGAATATGGTGGGTAGTGTGCGCTTCGCGGATTACGCCTCAGACAGCGCGGTTGTACTACCCTCTTCTCTCATTATGAAAGATGCACAAGAGCGCTCATTCGTATTTGTAAACGACAACTTGAAAGCACGTAAGGTGATTGTTTCTGCCGGGAAAAGCTATGATGGTCAAACAGAAATCCTGAGCGGTTTAGTGGGTGGCGAAAGCATCATCAGCAAAGGGGCCCGCAAGCTTGTAGATGGTCAAGACATTCGCATAGCCAACAATTAATTGAACTGCCATGGATCAAAATAAAAATCACACGGAGTTCACCTACCGTCAATTCGGTCTATCGAATTGGGCACTCAACAACCGCAAAGTTGTTATGGTACTCACGTTCCTCATCTTCGTTTGGGGTGTTTATACCTACATCAACGTACCCAAAGAAAGTTTCCCGGAAATAGTAGTACCTACCATTTATGTGGGTACGGCCTACCCCGGAAATTCCGGCGAAGACATCGAAAAATTAATCACTGGTCCGCTAGAAAAGGAAATCAACACGATTACCGACATCAACAAGATGACGTCGTCTTCTGTGCAAGGGTATAGTGCCATCAATATCGAATTCGACTTCTCCATAAGTGCAGAAGACGCACTTAGAAAAGTAAAAGATGCCGCTGACAAAGCAATGTCGGACCCAGATTTCCCTAAAGATCTTCCCGCTGAGCCCAACATATTCGAAATGAACTTTACGGAGTTGATGCCCATCATGAACATCAACCTCAGCGGCGACTATTCACTCGAAGACTTAAAAGACTACGCAGAAAAACTTGAAGATGAACTTGAGAAAATCCCCCAAATCAACAAGGTCGAAATCAAGGGGCTTTCTGAGAAAGAGGTGCGCGTTGAAATCAACAATTTCGCATTAGAGGCTCGTCAGCTAGGCTTCAACGATGTGGCAGATGCACTGCGCAGCCAAAACACCACGGTTAGCGCCGGCGACATTCGCCTTGGTGATATGAATCGCTCGGTGAAAGTGAGTGGCGAATTCAAAAACATGCAAGACATTGAAAACGTCATCATCAAAAATGAAGGACAAGACATCGTGTACCTGCGCGACGTGGCTACTGTAACATTCGCAGAAAAAGAAAAAGAAAGTTATGCGCGTGAGTTCAAAAGCCCCGTGGTTAGTCTAGACGTAATTAAGCGCGGTGGTGAAAACCTTCTCGAAGCAAGCGACGCTATCAAAGCGGCAATTGAAAAAGCCCAGGAAGAGTATCTGCCATCCAACCTCACACTTACCATTACCAACGACCAAACCGGCTTCACACGTATGCAGGTGAGCGACCTGGAGAATAATATCTTCTTTGGTATTGTGCTCGTTGTTTTCGTAATCATGTTTTGGCTCGGCTTGCGCAACGCTCTCTTTGTAGGTGTCGCCATTCCACTGACCATGCTCCTTTCGTTTTCTATTTTGAGTTTGATGGGGGTAACGCTTAATCTCATGGTGCTCTTCGCCCTCATTCTGGCGCTTGGTATGTTCGTCGACAACAGCATCGTTGTGGTTGAAAACATCAACCGCCTCATGTCAGAAGGGCATTCCAAAATGGATGCCGCCAAACTCGGCGTGGGCGAAGTAGCGTGGGCTATCATCATCTCTACACTCACCAATGTGGTTGCCTATCTTCCACTAGCCGTGTGGCCCGGCATCATGGGGCAGTTTATGGGATACCTTCCTCTTACAGTAATTGTGGTGCTGTTTGCATCGCTTGTTGTGTCGCTAATCATTAACCCAGTGATGTGCCTGCTGTACATGCGCGTCGATGAAATGGAAACCAACCGCAAGCAATTGTGGAAAGTGTCGGCAATATTCATTGTGATCGGTATTGTGATCGCTATCGCAGGGGTTCTATGGCTCGGAAACGTTCTCATCCTTCTTGGGTTGATGATGCTACTCAACGAATATGTCCTTGCGCCTTTCTCCAAAAAATTCCAGAACGGACCACTCATGCGACTCGACGCATTTTACAATCGAGTGCTCAAATTTTCACTCAAAGAAGGCCGTAAACGTTGGTTGTTTATGGGCACTTTCGGATTGCTAATTCTTTCGTTTGTACTATTCGGATTATTCCCCCCCAAAGTAATCTTCTTCCCACAGGGAGATCCGCAATATGTAAACATCTTTATTGAAAAACCAATCGGCACCAACATTGAAGAATCGAACCGAGTCACCAAAGAAATTGAAACAATTATTCTTGATGAAGTGTCGCGCTACGAGGACGAGTCTATTCGTGAGAAGAATAAAAATTTTCTGATTTCTTCGGTCATAGCAAACGTTGGTAACGGAACTTCAGACCCTCAACAAGGGCCTTCATTGGAAAACACACCGCACAAAGCGCGTATCACGCTTTCCTTTGTTGAATCGCGTTTGCGACGCGAAGTGAGCACTACCGAAGTGATGAACAACCTGCGCACACGACTCAAGGAGTACCCCGATGCCAGCATCATTGTGAGCCCGAGTGAAATGGGACCACCCCAAGGACCACCGGTAAACATTGAGGTGCGAGGCGACAACTATGACTCACTTCTTATGACTGCGCAGCGAGTGAAACTTCTGATAGAAACAAAGTACATCGGAGGTATTGAAGAACTAAAAATCGATGTAGATAAAAACAAACCCGAACTGCCTATTGAGGTCGACACCGAGCGCGCACGGCGGTATGGCTTGAGCATTTACCAAGTGGGTGATGCAATTCGGTCCTCTCTCTACGGAAGAGAAGTGAGCACATTCAAGGATGGTGAGGATGATTATAAAATCAACCTACGCTTTCCATTGGAAGAGCGCAACAGCGCAGAGAAAATTCTCAACCAGAAAATCACCTACCGCGACATGACCACGGGGCGCATTGTGCAAGTGCCTGTGAGCGCCATTGCTTCCTACAAAGAAAGCGACACCTTTAGCGCTGTGAAGCGCAAAGACATGGATCGCGTAGTAACCATTTACTCCAATGTGCTCGACGGGTACAACGCGAATGAGGTGGTGTCACAAATCAAGCAAGAGATGGTTGGGTTCGAGCCCAACGGGGCGAGCTCCGTGGCCTTCACTGGCCAGCAAGAAGAGCAGGCAAAGGAGATGTCATTTCTACTTATGGCGCTCATCGTGGCTCTTGTCGGAGTGGTGCTCGTTCTTATTGGTCAGTTCAACTCCATCAGCACCCCCATGGTACTTATGTTCTCCATCATCTTCTCGTTTATTGGAGTGTTCTTGGGCTTGGTAATCTTCCGACAAGAGTTTGTGATCGTGATGACTATGCTCGGTATCATTTCACTTGCTGGTGTCGTAGTCAACAATGCGATTGTGTTGATTGACTTCACCGTAATGCTTATTGACCGACGAAAAGAAGAACTCGGCATTCCGACAGAGTCACAACTACCGTGGGCCGAATTGAAACGCATCACTATTGAGTCGGGAGCCACACGCTTGCGCCCCGTGATGCTCACCGCGATAACAACGATACTCGGACTTGTGCCGCTCGTATTCGGATTGAACATTGACTTCGTGAACTGGTTCTCGACCTATGATGCTAACTTTTACTTAGGGGGCGACAACGTAGCCTTCTGGAAACCGATGTCGTTAGCAATTATCTACGGCGTTATCTTCTCGTTCTTCCTTACCCTCATCATGGTGCCCGTGATGTTCGTGATGCTGCAGAAGATGAAGTACAAGTATGTGTATAAGATGCCTGTAGAATAGCGCTTTTCAGATTGAAGGCCTTTCCTTTTCTCTGGGCTGCACCCGGAGGTATCGAAGGTGAAGCCCTGCGGGCTTCGGGGATGAGGGCGGGATAGCGCGATTAGGGCTTTCCTTTCTCTCCGAGCTGCGCCCGGAGGTATCGAAGGTGAAGCCCTGCGGGCTTCGGAGTGAAACGGGTCGCAACCACCAAGCCCGAAGGGCTTGACTATAGATCTCTGTGGGCATCGCCCACAGATTCATTCCTCTTCAAACAACCGCGCCTCCTCAAACTCCACTTGCTGCTTGCGCAACAACTGCACATACTCCTTCTTGAAATTCTTGCGCGCGTGATGCGCCTCTTGATTCATCACATACCGAATCAAATTCTTACGCGCTTCGGCTGAATACGTAAACGCACCGTAACCCGTTTGCCATGCGGTAAATTCCGGAAACAACTTGTTGCGTTTGATGTATAGCGAACTACCGACTTTGATGTCTTGCACCAATTGCGCTAACGC
>CAMBPD010000156.1 GCA_945869405.1 Chryseobacterium gleum
GAACCACACGTTATGGATCAGGAGCTTTTCGACAAGTTATATGGACCCGGAGAGATCAGCGCTGAGGCTGAAATGCGTGAGAAAGTAAAGTCAGATTTAGAAGTGATGTTCGCTCGTGATTCAGATTTTTTGTTCAAGCGTGAATTCGCAAAAAAAATTACGGCATCGATTGATCCTAAGTTGCCCGAAGCTTTTTTGAAGCGATATATCCAGATTACCAACGAGAAACCTGTTACGGAAGAAATGGTTGAGCACGATTATCCTTTCTACGCTGCACAATTGCGTTGGGAGTTAATTGAAGGTAAAATTATTCGCAAGTATGCACTTCGTGTGAGTCAGGAAGACGCTATTGCGCACGTAAAGCAGGTTCTGGCCTCTCGTTATGCTCAGTATGGGTTGCCTATGCAAGACGAGATGCTTGTGGAGTTTGCCAAGCAGACGCTGGCCAAAAAGGAAGAGGCAAAGAATGTGTATGACTTTCTTTACGAGGAGAAACTAATAGAATTAGCGAAAGAGAAATGTTCGTTAAATGTGATTGAAATAGATCACGAGGAGTTTATCCGGAAAGTGCAACATGCGTGATGACGTTTTTAAAACGGAGTTGTTAAAGTGAATGACATTTTTAAACATACTTGGTCTGTTTATTCCATCTATGCAGTGTAAAAAATTGACGCTGTACTTCATAAATAACGTCGAGAAACTCTAATAAATTACGAGCCATTTTAATGAGCAAGGTGTATCGTTTTGATACCAAGAAATGTAATAAAGACCATTTGTAAGCGTATTAGGAAATGAAACTTCATATCTCAATCCGTCTAGAGAAATTATGGAATATCCTTCTACTTTTCTACCTAACTCATCGATTACATTCAAGTTCGTTACAACCGATTTGCTTTCAGATGAAACAACAACAAATTGACCATTACCCGGATTCGGATAAGCCGTTGCTATTGTCTCCGAAACATCCATGCGCATACCTGATTGCTCCACTTCTGGCAACATCATACTAGCGGCAGTATTGTTCACTCTGATAGTTTGAGAAGGGCCATATACGCCGGCTGCGTAGCTGAATACTGGTGCAGTTTCCACTTTCCAATAACCGATATTCTGCAATGGATAAGCACTGTTGGGAAACGCCACGCTGAGCGCTAGGTATGTATTTGGAGAACTTACTATGAAAGGAACTTCGTTTGGTATAGCTGTGGCTGCGCAGTCGGCCACACGAGTGAATCTGAAGTTATAGCTCACCGCAGTGCATGCATTCGACTGACCGGTTGTTGTCACTACGCGCAACCATGAGCTCCTATTCAACGTGGCCAAAGCACAGCGTTGTGAAGACATCACTTCCATTAGTGGAGCTGCAGCCATGGTTCGCGAACAGGCTGTTCCCTGCAGTGTAATAACTGGATCGGCGCCACCTATACCATTGGTGAATGCAAAGTTGGCATCGACGCGCACATTGTAAACTCCTCCATTGCGCAAGGCAAGCGATGTTGTGCTCAAAGGAACCAAACCTGCAGTCGTTGCAGAGGTTGTGACGAACGGAGTTGGAGCTGTTCCTCCTGTACCGGTGAAGTTGAACGTGTAAGAAGTAGCACCTCTCCACACCGCCTTAAATGAGTTGCACAAATTCAAACCACCCACGGCCTGCGCTGTCCCGCAACCACTCGTCAATAATGGTGATAGACAAAGTGTGAAAGTGCCCCCTGCTGTTGCCGCGTAATTGCGGATAGCGATGAAATAGGTTTGGCCCACAGTAAGTCCTGCCACGTTCATGATTTCTGTGCCACCAACAGCACTATTAACGTTCTCGACGTCTATTTGACCAGCAGGGTGGGCAGCAGTGCGCAGTTCAATCACTGCATTGAACCCATTTGGAATCACTCGAATTTGTGCAGCCGTTGACGGAGCCACAAAGCGATACCAGCTATCGCGACCGGCGCCTGCCAATACGTTTGCCGGATTGCCCTCTGCAGATACATCTGCGTTCAATACATTGCCGTTTATGACCTGACAATTCGGATAATACGCATTCGTATTATTTACGTTCATCAAGGTAGCAAACGAATATCCGTCGTTGATGATTCCACTGCAGCCCTCGTCGATTGTCACATTGCAATTGTCGTCGATGAGGTTGCCGCAGATTTCGCCATTACTGGGTGCGATCCCACTGCTATTGTCATTGCAATCAATGGTGTATGGTAAACCTTGATTGATAGTTGCTTGAGGGTAGTATGGAATGAGCTGTGCAGGCCAGGTAGAACTTGCACATGAAACTCCGCTCAGACAGCCTGAGTCGAAAATGAATGAGCCCGAGCCATCACCATCCTGATCAACCCACCACTCGCACATCGGGTTGATATTGGCATTGGCGTCACAGCAATCGGTGTTGTTGTTCACTCTTCCTGAAGGCGCAACACATCCCGTCGTTGGGATAGAGTTAGGGTCACCAAATCCATCACCGTCGGCATCCACATAATACCATTTCAATGTATCGATAAAAAGTTGCACGTTGTCTACGACGACATCGCATGGGCTCAATCCCGCACCTGTGAGTGTAAATGTTACCGTTGTGCCCAAATCACCCGCTGCTGGAGTATAGGTTGGTGTAAGCGTATTCACTCCGGCAGTAATGCTTCCTGCGCCATTTTCGGTCCAGGAGATACTCACCGTGCTGCTATTGGAGGCTCCGTTTGCGAAAGTGTAAGGAGAAGTACCGCATGTAGTCATATTGCTTCCGCCGTCTACAGCGGGTTGCACAGTGACGTTCATGGTTACTGTATTGCTCGATGCAGTGGGTGATGTGACACATTGATAATCCGATGTAAGAATGCACTGCACCTGATTGCCATTTGACAACGCAGTCGCGGTATAACTCGGGCTGTTCACACTTTGTGAAACACCGTTGAGTAACCAATTGTATTGGGGAGTTCCTCCGCCAAATGCAATGCTTGAGTTGAATACGACAGAATTACCTGCACAAATGGTATTGCCACCGTCAGGTGAAATGGAAATAACCGGTGTTTCGTAACTCAGCACTGTGAGTTGAATGGAATTACTCAACACAGTAGCTGAAGCGGGACAAGTTTCACTTGAAGTCATCTCACAGGTAATACTATCGCCATTGAGCAAACTGGTGGAAGTGAATGTGTTGCTATTGGTGCCTGCGTTAACCCCATTAACTTTCCATTGATAGGAAGGGATTGTACCACCATATTGAGGAGTAGCAGTGAAGGTTACGCTTTCGCCAACGCAAATAGAAATTGCTGAAGTTGTGACAGCGACCGACGCAGTAACAATCTCACCAATTACAATTGCTGTATTGCTGGTCATTGAGGAGGAGCAGGATGCATTCGCTTCACTCATGCCTACTATACCATAAGTCCCTGCATCTAACTGATTGCCGAATGAAAGACTATTGCCCGTTCCCGCGGTTACTCCCAACGAAATGGAATTGCGCAATAGCTCGTAGGTCACCCCATTCTCTGAATCGGAGAGTCCAACGGGTAACCCGCTTCCACCGAAGCAATATTCTCCACCGCCAGTTATAGCATATTGTGCTGGGGTTTTACATTCCGCGATGGCGAAATCTCCGAATGCAGTGAGGTCTGTGGCTTGAATAGAAGTTGCCGCAGGATTGGTTGTTGTAGGATATGCCCAACTGGCTGAATAAAGTCCAACCAGCAGATTGGCAGTCGTAATTCCGAGATCTTTATCACCGGCAACGAAATTGAATGTAGCTGAGTAGTTAGTCAATACAAGGCCGCTGTTTCCAAGGGTGTAGAATCGGTTAACCGATAAGGAAGGCTCCAGACCGCTCAAGGAAAGTTGAGGATGATCAGAGGAAGTGGAGTTGACTGTTACATTACCTCCTGCGGTTACGCTGTTGAAATTCAATACAACGGGTGAATAGGAACTAGCATCACCAATGGGATAGGTATATGAGTTGGTACCTGTTGCAATGGTTCGTTGCAGATTACCGATGATATGTCCTGTGCCCGGCCGACCAATAGCATTGGTAAGAGCCGATGTTATGCTAAGTACATTGCTTTGTGCTGCGATATTCCCGTTTTGCAGGGTAAGCGTTCCGTTTATGCTCACATTCGAATTGAGAACAACGCCACTTGCATTCGCAATGGTCATGTTTTGGAATGAAGAAACACTTGTAATCGATTGGGAAATTGTTCCGGTGAATGAGACGTTACCGGCGGAAATAAAGTTTCCGATATTGCTAAAATTCCCGCTGACGTTGAGCTGTGAGGATGATCCACTCATGTTCAGCACACTGCCTGCCGCGCTGAGGGAGAGGTTGCGACACACAGCGGTGCCATTGGCAATGTCCGGATCATTTGTTACGTCGGGTATGGTCACATCGGTAGTTGATGTTGGAATATTCCCACTCGCCCAGTTTTGGCAGTTGAACCAATCGGCATTTTCTGCACCTGTCCATAAGCCGGCTGTCCCGTTCAATACGGAAACCGTTACGGTGCTGCTTGCCGAACAGTTGTCGGCATCGGTTATGCTCAGCGTGTAAGTTGTTGTTGTGGTGTTTGTCGCTTGAGGATTGCTGATGTTGGCATTGTTGAGCGTGGCTGTTGGCGTCCAGCTATATGCAACAGTGCCCACAGTTTGTGTGGCTGAACCCTGCAATTGATTGGGTCCCCCATTGCAGCCATTGAATGAGGCGCCCGCATTAGCAATCGGCAGGGCAACTGGTGCTCCCGGAGGATTTCCTTGAATACTCAAATCATCCAAGTAGATAATTTCATTTCTTCGGTTTGCTTTGAACGTAAATCTGAAGTTGACCGAGGTAGTTCCCGAGGGCAGGTTGATGGTAAAGGCACTCGGCTCGGTTGCTGAACTTAGTGTCTGGTTGGCATTGTGATTCAGACTCACACCACTGTTCGAAAACCCATATTGCTTGTTGGAGTTACCGTTTAACTGGAAGGTAGTGACATAGGCACCACCGTTAATACTGGTTTCCATGCGTACAAAATCATCGCTGTCCAAACCGGTTCCTGAAAAACTGGTCGCATCGCAATTCGCGCCGGCGAGTTGAGGTCCCCCCCAAGCCATCGCAAAGGTAAGTTTTGCGTTGCTCAGACCTGTTAGTCCGCTACTCTGACTGAAGATCGCTGTTGAAGAATTTCCGTTCGCGCCTGAGAGACAGCCGTCATAATAGAAAGCCATGCAGTTGCTGCTGCTCACCCCACGGGTGTTGGAAGTATTAAATATACCTAAACCACCCACAGCGGTAGTATAGGATAAGGAGGTATTGCTGCCAAAATCCTGTTGCGCAACCGTTGTAATACTTCCTGCCGGAGCACTCACATTAAAGGTATTACTCACCAGGTTGCTGAAGCCGCTTGCCGAGGCTGTAAGGGTAATTCCGGTTTGTGCACTGCGGGCAAACACAATGCTGCCGAAAGTGGCAATGCCATTCACCGCAGCAACTGTTTGGCTTGCATATCCGCAACCTCCTTCGGAGGCAGCGAGGGTAAAATCGCCTGTAAAGCCTGTAGCGGTAAGTCCGGTTGCCGAGCAATAAGCGCGGACCGTAACGGTGCTCATGGTGGCATCCTGCAGCACATTGGAAGGCTGTGTATCGAAAACAAGCAGATCCGGTGCTGTGCAGGGCACAATTGGAGTAATGCACACATCATCCACACCCATACCGTCATCCGAGCCGGTGGCATCAACATCGTTCCAGCGTATCCAGATGGAAGCCCCGGGTGCAAGGCTCAGCCCTTGCATAGTGTACGAGATATTGGCCGAATGCTGCACGCTTCCGCTGCCTGTGGCCTGACCCGGATTGGCGTAGTCCAAGTTGTTCTCATCGGTCCAGGTTCCGGTGATCAGGGATGTCGCATTGCTGCTGTATTGAAAATCAAT
>CAMBPD010000157.1 GCA_945869405.1 Chryseobacterium gleum
GTGCTCATGCAACCCAAAACCTCAACAAAAACTCCCTCGCAAGAGCAGTCATCCAGAATAACATCGCTTGATGTCTCTACCAACCCATCATCGCAGGCATCGCCCACAAAAAAGCAACTTCCATCTTCAATCGTTGCAAACACATCATAATTGCAAGCTGCAGGAAATGTGCATCCTTCATTATCTACGACAACCTCTCCTTCGCATATACAATTTGAGTTGTACGCATCATTGATTGTGGATGAATTGCCATCACTGCATACATCACCAATAAATATGCAAGAGCCATCGTTGATTACCGCAACTGCGTTGTAGTTGCAAGCCAGCACATCATTGCATCCTTCCTGATCGATTATCGGCGAGCCTGAGCACACACAGTCTGTTCCCAGCACATCGTCGATTGTTGTTGCATCATTATCATTGCAGGCCTCACCCGGAAATACGCAAGAGGCATTGTCAACATTCGCATTCTCATTATAGTTACAGGCGGACAATGCAACACAGCCCTGCACTTGAGCCTGTCCTACACAAACACAATCCGCAGTTATCTCGTCGAAAATTGTGGATGCATTACCATCGTCACAAGGGTCTCCAGGAAAAAGGCAGCTACCGTCTTCAATACCTGCATCCGGATTAAAATTACAGGCTATCGGAAATGTGCAGCCGGCGATAGTGCCAAGGCACTCGCAGTTTGCATTCAACACATCATCCAACGAGGCAGGATTGCCGTCGTCGCATGGCTCACCGGGCAAAATGCAAGAGCCGTCTTCTACAGTAGCATCCTGATTGTAGTTGCAGGCTTCAACCGCCGTGCATCCTTCTACAATCACTCCCGCCTGCGGCTGATGGAAGCCCTGCGTCAAAATGTTCTGTCCGTTACTCAACGTTGTAATAAATGTCTCTCCCAACGTATAGTCGAGGCTAAATTCTGTCGATTGAAATGAGCCACCGGCGGAGGCTATTACACTCGGAGAAAGCTGCTGTGCAGTAGCTCCATTAATGCATAAAACAGCAAGAAAAAACGAGTAGAAAAACTTCATAGAATTTGGTTTTAATGGATCCACGGTTGTATCCAACTAGGTAAAATTAACACATTACATGCAGCCTTGAATAACTTAAAAGGTCCATTATGGCCTTTTTGAAAAAAACTGCATGTAACGCAACCCATCGGCTACGTAATAAGGATCGTGCGTCTTCGGACGTCCACCCAATGGGAAGCGCTTTCCCGTATTGTGAATATGGAAAGAATCCTTCCACTTACTTTTCTTGAGATAACTGCCGTATTGTTTTTTTATCCACCTCGCGCCTTGGTAGCAGGCGTCGTCGTCATTGCTCAATTCTTCGATACTGATATCGAGTTCAAACACCTTGTAGCCCATCAACTGAAAAGGCCCCCAACTCGTTGCCAACGCACGAATCTCTTCCTCATCCAACGACTCAAGTTTATCGCGAGTGGCCATTTCATATTTCTTGCGCTTTCCTTGCTTTACCTTCATTAGCTCATTGAAGACATGGCGTTCAAATCGCTGTCCGGCAGGCTTTTCGCCACTACACTCTAACACCGCCAACGCCATTAAATATGAATAGGGCAGATCCATTTCCTTGGAGATTTCCAGCACCTGCTCTCCATAATTCTCCTCGCACCATTCGAGCGAAGAGACACCCAACGGACGAGGGTTTTCGGGCAATACAATGCCCAATACTTTGCGGGTCCA
The DNA here is from genome assembly GCA_945869405.1 of Chryseobacterium gleum. Taxonomy (GTDB): domain Bacteria; phylum Bacteroidota; class Bacteroidia; order Flavobacteriales_D; family Sanyastnellaceae; genus JAIBBG01. The sequence goes on from CAMBPD010000157.1 coordinate 1,716, forward strand.
TTCGGCCACGTCGTATCGAAAGTAGAAGGTAACAGACAACACAACGAGCACAGGCAGCAGCCATTTCCAATTTTTGCTCAACCATGCAGAGATTGCTTTCATCGTTGGGCAACGCTTGGTTTCACAAGAAATTGGATCGCTACCATCAATGTGCGTGGCTACTCGCCTTGTCGTTTGGCGACTTGAACATAAGAGCAAAAAGAATTGCTACAACCAATGCATACCCGGCGAAGCACAACCATATTCCGGTCCACTCCTTTTCTCCTCCCGTGGTGAAGTGTGCATCGATGATCCAACCGCTTATTTTACTTCCTAGAAACGCACCAACTCCATTGGTCATCATCATAAACAACCCTTGGGCACTCGAACGAATCGAGGGATCTGCGTTGGTTTCAACATAGAGCGAGCCGGAGATATTGAAGAAATCGAAAGCCATGCCATAGACCATACACGACAGAACGATCATCCACAACCCACCTGCCGGGTCGCCAAAGGCCAAAAGCCCAAACCGTAAAACCCAAGCGAACATCGACAACAACATTACCTGCTTGATGCCGAAACGTTTTAAGAAAAATGGAATCGTGAGAATAAACAACGTCTCGGAAACCTGTGATATCGACATGATGATAGTCGAGTATTTCACCACCAAAGAATCGGCAAATTCAGGAAAACGTTTAAAATCGTCGAGGAAGGAATCGCCATACATATTGGTCAACTGAAGCGCTCCTCCCAAAAACATGGAGAAGACAAAGAATAGTGCCATGCGGTAGTTGGCCAACAAACGAAATGCCCCGAACCCTAATTGATCCAGCAGCGATGCATCACGTGCAATGCTTTTTTGTGGCTTGCATGCGGGCAGTGTGAAGGCATAGATGCCCAAACCAATCGCTGCAACGGCTGCGATAATAAACTGATTTGCGTTGGCTTTACTGCCCGTAATATTTGTAACCCACATGGCAACAATGAACCCTATTGTACCCCACACACGAATGGGAGGAAAAGCCTTCACCACATCATAATTCTGATCTTTCAAAATGCGAAAACTGATGGAGTTGGAAAGAGAAATCGTGGGCATGTAACATATCATGGCAGCAAAAATCACATAGTACAGTGAGTCTGGATCGTCTACCCCTGGCACCATGAAAAGGATCAACCCGTAGGCGATATGCAGCACTCCATACAAGCGTTCGGCATTCACCCAGCGGTCGGCAATGATTCCTGTAAGTGCCGGCATAAACAACGATGAAAGAGCTAGCGTACTGAAGATTGCTCCAAACTGAGCTCCTGTCCAACCCTTGGCGTTGAAACAATAGGTGCCAATGGTAATGAGCCAAGCTCCCCATACAAAAAATTGCATGAAGCCAAGGGCGGTGAGGCGGAATCTAATCATAATTACAAATTAAGGATGACGGATGACGGATGACAGATGACGGATGACGGATGACGGATTACAAATGACAGATGAGGGATTAATCTGTAATTTGTAATCTGTCATCCGAAATTACTTTTATCGAACAAGCTTCTTATACTTTATCCTATGCGGCGTGGTATCTCCAAGTCGCTTCTTTTTGTTTTCTTCGTACTCGCTGAAATCGCCCTCGAAGTAATACACCTGAGAGTCGCCTTCAAAAGCCAATATGTGCGTGCAAATACGATCCAGGAACCAACGATCGTGACTGATAACTACCGCACAACCAGCGAAGTTCTGAATGCCTTCTTCCAACGCACGCAATGTGTTTACATCGATATCATTGGTAGGCTCATCGAGCAAGAGCACGTTGGCCTCAGTCTTTAGTGTCATGGCCAAATGCAGGCGATTGCGTTCACCACCCGAAAGCACGCCGCACTTTTTCTGCTGGTCTGACCCCTGAAAGTTAAACTTGCTGCAATAGGCTCGAGAGTTTATGGTTTGGCCTCCTACTTCGATGACTTCATTTCCAGCACTGATTACTTCATAAACACTCTTATTTTCATCTATCTCTTTGTGGCGCTGGTCCACATAGCCAATTTTCACCGTGTCCCCAATACGAATGCTTCCTTCATCGGGTGTCTCTTCGTTCATGATCATTCTGAACAACGTTGTCTTACCGGCACCATTGGGACCGATGATACCTACAATACCCGCAGGCGGCAGCTTAAACGAAAGTTGATCAATCAATAACCGGTCTTCAAATCCTTTGGTAACTCCGGTGAATTCTATCACATCGTTACCTAGACGCGGCCCGTTAGGAATCGGGATTTCTAACTTCGCCTCCTTTTCACTCTCGCCCTCGCTCATCATTCGGTCATAGTTCTGCAAACGTGCCTTGTTCTTGGCTTGGCGGCCCTTCGGGTTTGTGCGCACCCACTCCAGCTCACGCTCAAGTATCTTTCTGCGCTTACTCTCATGCTTCTCCTCTTGTGCCAGTCGCTTTGCCTTTTGCTCGAGCCATGATGAGTAGTTTCCCTGGTAGGGAATTCCCTCACCTCTATCCAACTCCAGTATCCATCCGGCAACATTGTCCAAGAAATAACGATCGTGGGTTACCGCCAACACCGTGCCTGCGTATTGCGATAAATGCTGTTCCAGCCAAAGCACCGACTCTGCATCTAAGTGGTTGGTAGGCTCGTCGAGTAGAAGCACATCAGGCTGCTGCAACAACAATCGACACAGCGCTACACGACGACGTTCACCGCCCGAAAGCACTCCAATCTTGGTGTCTTCTGCTGCACAGCGAAGAGCATCCATCGCTACTTGTAACTTATTGTCTAAATCCCAACCGCCCAATGCCTCAATTCTGTCTTGCGCTGCGGCCTGCCTGTTGAGCAAGGAATCCATCTTATCGGGATCGTTCAAGATCTCCTCATCCATGAACTTGGCGTTAATCTCTTCGTATTCTTTGAGCGCATCTGTAATAGGCTTTACGCCCTCCTCTACGATTTCACGCACAGTCATATTGTCGTCTAGTTGAGGCTCCTGTGGCAAATAGCCCACAGAGTACCCCGAGCTCCAAACTACCTCGCCTTGGAACGACTGGTCGAGGCCCGCAATAATTTTCATTACCGTCGACTTACCTGCACCGTTCATACCCAAGATGCCAATTTTGGCCCCGTAGTAAAAACTCAGGTATACGTCCTTGATGATATGCTTGCCTGTTGGAGTGTACTTGTTGACACCCACCATCGAAAAAATAATCTTCTTATCGTCGCTCATGAATAGTGAAATTGTGAACGCGAAAGTAACCGATGCCACGCCTTGTGAACAACACCAAGCTCAACTGTTTCACAATTCACTATCGAGTTGGCCCACTGCAGCGAATACTAGAGTGAAATCAATTGCCCCAAGCCTTGTAGATCTCTGCTTGAATTTCAGTGCGAATGTTTAACTCTTGCAGCTTTTTATTCTCCGCATCGGGATGCACTCGGTTGCTTAAAAACACATACACAAGATCATGGTCGGGATCAGCCCAGCACATCGTGCCTGTGAATCCGGTATGTCCGAAGCTGTTGGCAGAAGCAGCGCCGCATGAAGAGCCGTGACCGGGTGTGAAGGTCGGTTTATCGAAGCCAAGCCCCCGACGGTTGCCTGCAAAGTGACGCGTATTAAATACACCCAATGTAGACGACTCGATGTAGCGCTTACCGCCAAACATACCGCCATCCATGAGCATCTGCATGATAGCTGCCAAATCTTGAGCATTGCTGAAAAGACCTGCATGGCCGGCTACTCCTCCCATCATTGCGGCCCCTTGATCGTGCACATACCCCTGTATTGTTTGACTTCGGAAAATATCGTCTTGCTCCGTTGGCGCAATGTTCGACGGTTGCATGCGTGCCAATGGCTGGTAACCAATGGTCGCAAGTCCCATAGGAGCATAAAAATGCTTCGTCACAAATGCGTCGAGCGACATCCCACTCTGTTGCTCCACAATTCGCTGAATGAAGTAATAACCTAAGTCGCTGTACTTGTAGCTTCTATCGTTGCTCAGCGGTGTGCGAATAATTGAATTGAAAATGCTGTCTCGGTAGTGATCGGCAATGAAAATACCTTCAGCCACTTGCAGTGAATATCCTTCCTGCGATTGAGTCTTGTATACATCCGTTTTCAGTATACCGTTGCTCATCGTTTTTGTGTAGAATGGAATCCATGGAGTAAAACCGGCGCAGTGCGAAAGCATGCTCA
>CAMBPD010000158.1 GCA_945869405.1 Chryseobacterium gleum
TGTCTGACAGCCTCGTCATCATACCCACCTACAACGAAAAGGAGAATGTAGAACGCATGCTCCGCACCGTGTTTGGCTTAGAGAAAGCCTTTCACGTGCTCATCGTGGACGATGGTTCGCCCGATGGCACTGCGCAAATTGTGAAGGGCTTGCAGACCGAGTTTGCAGGCAAGCTTCACATACTCGAGCGCAAGGGTAAACTTGGTTTGGGAACCGCGTACATCGCCGGATTCAAATGGGCGCTCGATAGCAATTACGAATTTATTTTTGAGATGGATTGCGACTTTTCGCACAACCCGAAAGACCTCATACGGTTGTACGACGGTTGTACGACACGGGGTGGCGACATGTCGGTAGGTTCACGCTATGTAAAGGGCGGAGGAGTGCAGAATTGGCCGATGAAGCGTTTGGTAATGAGTTTCGGCGCATCGTTGTATGTGAACTCGTTGTTGTGGTTAGGCGTGCGCGACAGCACGGCTGGTTTTGTGTGTTACAGCCGAAAGGTGTTGGAGACGATTGATCTCGATAGCATTCAATTCATCGGCTACGCCTTTCAGATTGAAATGAAATACAACGCCCATCAGCTGGGCTTTAAAATAGTGGAAGTGCCCATCACGTTTATCGATCGTGAGTTGGGTACCAGTAAAATGAGTATGAATATATTTAATGAAGCTGTCTTGGGCGTGATGAAGATGCGCTTCAGAAGGGTTTCGAGAAAGAATAAAATGCACGGATGAAAACAACGCTAATTCGCAATGTGTCGGTGGTCAACGAGGGCACCATCAGCGCTTGCGACGTGCTGATTGTGGGAGCCATTATTTCAAAAATTGTACAGGCAGAAAGTTATTTAGGCAGCGCCGATGAGGTAATCGATGGTAGGGGTAAACACTTGTTGCCAGGGCTTATCGATGACCAAGTTCACTTTCGCGAGCCGGGGCTCACGCACAAAGGAGATCTCTACACCGAGTCTCGAGCGGCAGTGGCAGGAGGCATAACTTCTTACATGGAGATGCCCAATACCTCGCCACCTGCAACCACCATTGAGTTGCTCGAGCAGAAGTATTCGCGCGCGTCGGAAGTGTCGCTGGCGAATTATTCCTTCTTCATGGGAACGTCGAATAATAACTTGGAGGAATTGCTTCGAGTTGATCCTAAGGAAGTTTGCGGAGTAAAAATTTTTATGGGAAGCAGCACGGGCGACATGCTGGTGGACAACAGCGAAACGCTCAATCGAATCTTCGCGGAGGTGAAAACACTCATCGCTTTGCACTGTGAAGTGGACCCCATGATTAAAACGAATTTAGAGCGATTCAAGTTGGAGTATGGCGACGATGTGCCGGTAACCGCACACCATCTCATTCGGGATGAAGCGGCATGCTACGCCTCTTCTTCTGCCGCTGTGGAAATGGCCAAGCGTCACGGCACACGACTGCACATCTTGCACATTAGCACAGCGAAGGAATTGGATTTGTTTCGCAACGATATTCCGCTGAAAGAAAAGCAAATTACAGCAGAAGCATGCACACACCATTTGTGGTTTACCAACGATGATTACGCAACGAAGGGCAACTACATCAAGTGGAATCCTGCGGTGAAAACGCAAGCCGATCGCGACGCCATACGGGCTGCTGTCAACGACGATCGCATAGATGTTTTGGCAACCGACCATGCGCCACATACACTAGAAGAAAAAGAGCAGTCTTATTTAAAGGCGCCAAGTGGTGGCCCACTGGTGCAACACTCGTTAGTGGCATTATTGGAATTGCATCACCAAGGTGTTTTTAGCCTGGAAAAAATTGTCCAGAAGTCGGCCCACAATGTTGCGGATTTATTTGCGATTGATAAGCGTGGGTTTATTCGTGAGGGTTACTTCGCAGATTTGGTGTTGGTCGATTTGGATTCACCTTGGACAGTAACCCGAGAAAGTTTATTGTACAAGTGTGGATGGTCGCCTTTTGAGGGCCAGACTTTTCGCAGCAAGGTGAATACAACCTGGGTGAATGGAAACAGGGTGTATGATTCTGGCAGTGTCATTGAAGGAAGCATAGGACATCGACTAACATTTAATCGATGAGCGTCTATACATCACGGGCAATTGCCGCGGCTTTTTTGTGTGCTATCTGTTTTGGTTGCGCCAGCAGAAACACGGAGGTAGCTCCCTCTACTATTTTGAATGAGGAGCGTTTCGCAGAGATACTCACAGACGTGCGTTTATTGGAGGGTGTTTATGCCGGAGACTTTCAACGTATCGATACCTCTGCGCAAACTATCGGCGCCCACTATGAGCAATTATTTGTCAAGCATCAAACCAACCGTACGACATTCTTAGAGAGTAATGAGTACTATGCAACTCATCCCGAGATTATGTTGCGCATAGAAACCGAAGTTTCGCGTAAGTTGGAGGGCATGTCCGCAACTCAATTGCAGTAGCTTTTTTTATCCGGGATGTTGTGTTGTAAAAAACTCAGCGGTTGAACGAATAGCCTTGCTGATGGGTGTGGCTTGTAGTTTAACAGCTTGCATCAGCTTGTTGGAGTCGTAGACAAAACTAAGGGAGGCGTTTTTGACTGTTTCTCGTGTAACTAATGCTTGCTTTCCGGTAGTCTTTTCTTTAAGCCATTCTGCGATTCTCGCCAATTCCAATATCCACGGCTTGGCCTCTTTATCGGGTATGCGTTTACCGAGTGCTTTGGCAACTTCTTGAAAGAGTTCCTTCATGGATAGATTTTCCGTAACCAGAATGAAACGCTCAGAGGTTACGACGGAAAGTGAAAGTTCAACGATGCAATAGGCGGCATCGGCAGCCGCTATGAAGCCAGTTCCACCCGGAGGGAAAAAGTGCATGCCTTCATTGAGTTTTCGAAAGAGGCTTGGGCTACTTCTGTTGAAATCGCCCGGACCAATGATGAATCCGCAATTGAATGCGATGCCTTGTAGCCCCTCGTGAATACCTCTCCAAAATTCCATTTCAGAAAGGTTTTTTGTAATCGCGTAATGGGTGTTCATGGGGCTGTCTACCCATTCTGATTCTTCATCAACATGCTCATTGTTTTTTGCCTTGCCAATGGCTGCGATGGAACTAACAAAAGCAACTTTTACGTTGCCCACGTGCAATGATGCATTGATGATGTTGAATGTGCCCTCTACGTTCACTTGATGCATTGCTTCGCACTGGGATTTGTGGTAAGAAACTATAGCGGCACAGTGAAATACATGCGAGCAACCTTGCATAGCGTGTATGAGAGAATCCACATCAAGAACATCGCCTATTTCCCACTGGATTTTATCGAAGTGTTCGCACCTGTAAAATTGAAACACAGTTCGAACGTGTTCTTTGTTGCTCTTTTCGCGCACCAACGCTTTCACGGGTTCACCCCTGCCAAGCAGCTCTATCATAAGGTGGGTTCCAAGCAATCCGGTTGCTCCGGTGATAAGATTCATACGTGCCACAAAATTAGTCGACACCGTGTGAATCGGTTTTGTTGAGGGGGAAAACTATACTAATTCGTGAGGATGCGTTTTTGTGTTTTTCGCCAATGCGTAACTTGCGAACTGCAATGCCTGTACCCGAAAACATAGAGCACGTTGTGCGAATGCTGCCAACGCAGCCTGGAGTATACCAATACTATGATGAACACGGAGAGATTCTGTACGTTGGGAAGGCAAAAAATCTTAAGAACCGTGTTTCCAGTTATTTCAACAAACAGCAGTTCGAGAATGGGAAAACGATGGTGTTGGTCAGGAAGATTGCAGACATCAAAGTCATCGTTGTCGAGACTGAACTGGACGCGTTGTTGCTTGAAAATTCCCTGATCAAGAAGTACAAGCCACGGTATAATATTTTACTCAAAGACGACAAGACCTATTCGAGCATCGTAATTAAGAAGGAAGAGTTTTCGCGCGTATTTCCAACACGCCAGGTCATAAAAGATGGCTCAGAGTATTTCGGGCCTTATCCCTCTGGACGAACGATGCACTCGGTATTGGAATTGATAAAAAAGTTGTATCCGATACGAACCTGTTCACTTGCGTTGAACGAAAAGAACATAGCTGCAGGAAAGTTTAAAGTTTGTTTAGAATATCACTTGGGAAATTGCAAAGGTCCATGCGTGGGAAAGCAAACGGAAGCAGACTATGACGATGGAGTGGGTGCGATTCGGAAAATTCTAAAGGGGAATTACTCCGACTTGATTCGTGATTTGAAACAGATGATGCAAGCCTTTGCCTCACGTCACGAGTTTGAATTGGCGCAAGAAGTGAAGGACAAAATTGATGTGCTTTCCGGTTTCCAAGCCAAGAGCACAATCGTTCACCCAAGTATTCATGATGTGGACGTATTCAGTATTTCGAGTGACCCGCAATCGGGATATGTCAATTTCATGAAGGTGAGCAATGGTGTTATAGTGCAGTCATATACAAGCGAGTTGAAGAAGCGTATGGATGAGACGGATATGGAGCTGTTAGAGTTTGCCATTGTCGAAATCAGAGATAAGTTTCAGAGTGCATCGAAGGAAATTTTCTTGCCCATTGCTGTAGAGATGCTTTTGCCCGGAGTAACCATGCTTGTGCCTCAGCGAGGCGATAAGCGAAAGCTGGTAGAGCTTTCTCAGCGCAATAGCACGCATTATATGTTAGACGCCCAGAAGCAGGTGGAGTTGGTTGATCCTGATCGTCATGTGAACCGAGTTATGGAAACGATGCAAAAGGATTTACATCTCAAATCATTGCCGGTACACATTGAATGTTTTGACAATTCGAACATACAAGGTACGCATCCTGTAAGTGCTTGCGTAGTGTTTCGAAATGCGAAACCGTGTAAAAAGGATTACCGCATTTTTCACCCGAAGACTGTAGAAGGCCCCAATGATTTTGACACCATGAAGGAGGTTGTCTTTAGACGCTACCGTCGCATGCTCGACGATGGTGAGTCGTTGCCGCAACTCATTATTGTGGATGGAGGTAAGGGGCAGTTGAGCGCGGCTGTCGAGAGTTTGGTGAAGTTGGAGTTGTATGGAAAAATTGGAATCATCGGCATAGCTAAAAGGTTAGAAGAAATTTATTTCCCGGGAGATAGTCTACCGATATATCTAGATAAACGGAGTGAGTCTCTCAAGCTCATCCAACGCCTTCGTGACGAGGCCCATCGCTTTGGTATTACGAAGCACCGCGACCGCAGAAGCAAGGACGCAATTCGATCAGAGCTCACCGATATCAAAGGAGTAGGTATGCACACCACACAGTCGCTTATTCACCATTTTAAAACGGTGCATGCCGTGAAGGAGGCAAGTATAGAGGAGCTTCAGCAAGTGGTGAATAATCGAATGGCGGAGTTAGTGTACCGGCATTTTCGATCTCAGGAATAATTTTAGAAGTGAACAAGTAGCTGTTGACGCATGGTGCCTTGTAGTGAACATATCGGCGCGAATTGAAATACTTTAACGAGATTAAATTTTAACTAATGAAAAGAAAACTAATCACAATGTTCGCTGCTTTCGGTATGTCTGTGGCGGGCGTGGCTCAAATTGGGCCGGTATCTCTTGGTGCTGAATTGGCTCTTCCTACGGGCGACTTCGGTGAATCGTATCCTTTAGGGTATGGCGTTTCATTGGGCTATGAACAGCCTATCGGCGAAAAGCTAGGAGTAACGCTTCAAGTGGGATATATCATGCTCGGCATCGATGATGAGGTATCTACATTTATCGACAAATCATCGATGATGCCTATTCAGTTAGGCGCCAAGTATTATCTGAAAGAGCGTGGCGCAGGTTTGTACGGTCACGTGCAAGTAGGGGTGCATAACTTGAGCGTAACCACCAAGGATCTCGATTTGGGGTTGTTCGGAACCTTTCCGGGTACAACATC
>CAMBPD010000159.1 GCA_945869405.1 Chryseobacterium gleum
GTCGAAAGCGGTGTTCGATGCACTTGGTTTGTTACGCACGCGTCACCCGCCGTGGATAGATTGAGAAGCAATCCGCTATTCGAGTTGGGTATACATCCCAACTTTTTTCCAGGTAGCTCACATGGGAATACCGAAGACGAGATCATACAGTTTTGTTTAGATTTAGTGCCCGATGCAAAATCGGTTAGAACGCATGCCTTATATCAAAACTCTCGGCTTATAGCTAAGCTCTCCAATGAATATGGGCTGTTGGTCGACTGCTCCCTTTTTCTCGCGGCCACTCCCGGGCTCACTCCACATGTGCTCTACACCAATAGAATGCATAAAAAACTGCTGAGAATCCCATTCTATTGGGAAGATGATGTAGAGTGTTTTCATCCGTCTCCCAATTGGGATATTCAATCCCCCATTTTCACGATAAATGGTCTGAAGATGTTTAATTTTCATCCGATGTATGTAGGATTGAACGAGTGTGATTTTCGAAATTATGAATTGATCAAGGAAAAGTATCAGGGGGTCAAATCGCTCGCAAAACTCACACAAGAAGAGATTATGCCTTACCTAAACAAGGGGCTTGGAGCGAAGTCTTTTTTCATGGATTTACTCGATTACTTGAAGCGTACGAACCAGCCAACCCACACAGCATCCGATATACTCCATATTTATAATTCGAATAATGAATAGAATATCACCTTTGGCGACGCTAGGGATCAATGTGAAAATTGGTTTCAACACCCTCATAGCAGAGAATGTAGTAATTGGAAATGACACTGAGATTGGTGACAATTGTGTTATTGAAAATTGCATTATCGGTGACTCAGTGAAAATTGAGAACAACTGTCATCTTGGTTATGGCCACATTACCGCTTTCGCAGGACGGCCCGATGCCGGTGTTGAAGTAAGCTATGCACCACTTCGGATAGGCTCTAATGTTTTAATTAGAGAAGGATGCACTCTTTATGTCGGCTCAGAGATTTCCGAAGGCGTCCGCATCCACCACAAAGCATTAATTCGCGAAAGATCCATAATTGGTGCCTACACCTCTATTGGTTCCATGGTCGAGCTTGAAGGGAAAATGACAATAGGACGTTACTGTTCTATTCACTCACGTTCGTTTATATGCATGGGAACAACTATTGGAGACTATGTCTTCATAGCTCCAATGACCATCACTACCAATGGCAATCCGATCGCATATAGGCGGCCTCAGGTCACGGCTATGTTTGGGGCTGAAAGGGGAGCGACTATTGAAAGCGGATGTCAGATTGCGGTTCAGTGCATTATTTCTCCAGGGATTCGAATTGGGCATGAAAGTTTTGTGGCAGCCAACTCATGTGTGACTAAGGATTTCCCGCCACTCTCCATACTCATGGGCACCCCTGCTAGGTTGAAGGGCACTGTTGAAGAAATTCACCGCCTTCCACTAGAATTGCGCACGGAGCTCGGCTTGTCTTAATAGTTCACGCTCTGTTTTACGTTGCCCGTGCGACTCGTTTGCTGACCATACGCCGCAGACGTATTTTATTCGCGATATTTTAAACGTCTTTGGAATGCGATGGGTTAGTACGAGTAGGGAGTTTCCATACATTTGCCATCGCGAAACCATTGAACCCATTGCAGAGTCTTTCCATTGTCATACCGATTTATAACGAAGGTGAAGGAATTCATCTTTTGTGCGAGAGACTTGAGGGTTGCATCCAATCTATGGAGCAGCATGCGCATGTGGAAGTAATATTTGTGGATGACCACTCTTCCGATAATTCGCCTCAACTGATTCAGGCTTGGATCAGCAAGCATCCGAAGTTCAGGTATGTTCGATTGAGCAGAAATTTGGGGAGCCACATTGCAATCATTGCTGGTTTAACGGTGTGTAAAGGAGATGCTGCGGTATTTATGGCAGGTGATCTTCAAGATCCACCTGAATTGATTTCTGACTTATTCAAAAAATGGCTTGAAGGATTTGATGTTGTGTGGGCCGTGCGAGCCGAGAGACAAGGAATAACATTTTTGTCTTCTCTTTTTTCTAGGTTTTTTTATTGGTTATTGGGTAAAATGACCAATCTGCACATACCCCCGAAAGGAGCAGATTATGCGCTGTTGGACAGAAAGGTATACCATGGGTTGGTGCAATCTGCAGGAAGCAAACCGAGTATTGGTGCGTTGATTTCCTGGTTGGGATTCAAACAAGCCGAGATCAGTTACATCAAGGAATCGAGACAGTTCGGTAAATCCAAGTGGACATTGTCAAAGAAGCTCAACGCGTTTGCAGACGCTTTTGTTGGGTTTTCTTATTTGCCCATGCGTTTCATGTCGTTTGCAGGAGCAATTTCCGCCATCGTTGGATTTTTATACGCCATTGTCATTGTGGCCATGAGGCTTTACATCGATAATCCAATTGAAGGTTGGGCTTCACTTATGGTGATTACCTTAATCATCGGAGGTCTACAAATGTTAATGCTGGGGATTCTCGGTGAGTATATTTGGAGAAACTTGGAGGAGTCTCGGAGAAGGCCATTGTTTTTAATAGAAGACCAAAAAGGGTTCGATTAGAGTGAAATTTTTTACCATCATACTTTACTGCGTTGCTTATGCCACCTGCAATGTTTCCGGAGCCGCTTTGATAAAGTCAGAGCTCAAGAATACAGAGCTCCGTAGTTTTGCTGATTACTTTAACTTCCTACTTCGGTATAAAGTTTTTCTCGGGTTCTCAGTAGTTTTTATTTCTGCATTTATTCTTATAAAAGCCCTTAGCGTGGCTAAAATTTCGCTCGTAAATCCCATAGCCACCGGGATGAATTTTGTGTTTACTCTCCTACTGGGCTATTATTTTTTCCAAGAAAAACTCACGGTTCTTCATTATTTCGGAATGGCTATGATACTCCTAGGTATTCTGTTAATCACTTCGGCGGAGCGAGCCTAGATACTCGCAATTGTCTTTTCAGGAGTCTTCATAAAGAACGAAGAGATGCAAATAATCATGAAGTAGAACGAGGTAACCAAGTAGCGTTGTTCCACATAACCTAGGTAGCCCAATATCAAGATGGGAGTGAGGCCGATGAAGGCACAGAGCAAGCCATACCAGTGACGCTTGATAACAATCCAGAAGATGGCAAACACAAAAAGGCCATTCACTAACAGCAAAATGATGTAGTTGAAAGCTTTCAGAGCGATGAGTGGAAGAGGTGCTTCACTCATTTTGGGTAGTGGTAAATCATCTAGGCGAGTAGGGAAAAGAAACATGGATAAGAAGTTCACTCGATTCCATGCGTAATGCGACCAGGGATGTTCCTTGACATAGATGGTTGAGAATCGCTCCGAACGTTCAATGATCGAGGCGCTTAATAAGGTGTCTTGTTTGTTTTCGCTCACAAACAGGCGGTAGTCTATACGCAATGCTGCGAGGGAGTCCGCATTAATGGTTCCTTGCAAATGCCGAGCAGATATGTGAGACTCGGCTTCTATACGATCGGTGAAAAACCAATGTGCAGCACTGCCTTTTGCCCAGGGTTGTATATCCTGCCCCATCTTGAGCAGCATTTGACGGATTGAATTGAACTCGGGAGACAACTGCCCCATGCATTCCTCTACCGGTGCCACCAGCACAATGTTGCGCTGCAGGACTATCTTATTTCGAATTGTCCAAACGGATACCCCGATGACTAAGGGGGCCAAAAATATCACGCAGTATTTAAGTGCTGATCTTAGGTTGTGCAGTTGCGAGAAGACGACAATTGAAATGAATACAGGGATGACTACAATACAAATTTGCCTCAGGAAAATGGACCAGGCCAGAAAGAAAGCACTCAGAAGCAACGATTTTATGTTGCTGTTGCTTCGCCAGCGAAGGAGATACCACAGGCAAAGAACCAACGATGTAGAGCATAGACTGTCTGAAAGAAGGTAGTTAGCTCTTACGGTGACAAATGCAGATAACCCGATAAGCAAAACGCACGTGTAAAAGGCCTTCATGCTTTGGAATAGCTTTAAACTAATGAGGCAGCATAAATAGCTTGAGATAATTTCAGCGATGAGCTGAACGAATACAATGGAGATCAGTGTGTACTCGTGCGATAAAAAAAAGCGAATAGGTAAATAAATTAAACCCAAGCCAGGCATTCGGCATGCGCCGTCATAGTTGCCTGAAAGAAAAAAGCCATTCAGAGACTCATAGTAGGTGCTTGTGTCATTGCCTTTTAACGCCCAAAATTCAACGATGAATCCGGGGAAAATATCTGGGTTCCTGAAGAATACGAAGGTGAAGAAATAGGCTATTTTACAACAGGCGAGAAATAGAAGTGAGGCAAGTATTTTTCTCTCTTGAGTCATTTTATTTCTCCAAGGAAGTGAGTAGTGTGTGCAGTTCTTTCACAATGAATGAAATATCATTCTCGTCCATCGGCACATACAGCGGAATAATGATACTCCTGTCGCAGGCATCTTCCGTTCGTGGAAGTGATAGTCCTTCGCACATTGCTTTGTATGCCGTTTCGCGGTGCGAAGTCATTACACCTCGACGTGATGCAATGCCTTTATCAAGCAAAGCCTGCATCAACTCATTGCGCGACATGGGCGCGTTTTCTTTCAGGAAAATACTGAACGATTGCCAATTGGTAAAGTAGCCTTCCTCTTCGCGCGGCAAACGAATACACTCAATGCCTGATAGTTCTTTTAAATAACGCTGTGCAATTTTTCTGCGCTCTTCCACAATCCAATCAAGCTTGGCCAATTGCTGAATGCCCACCGCTGCTTGTATGTCTGTCATGCGGTAGTTGTAGGCTACCTCCAGGTGATCTTCGAAAATAATTTTCTTGGCTCCGTGTCGCGCTCCAGCGTTCACGCTCATGCCGTGCTGGCGCAAAAGTTTCATGCGTTCCGCGAAGGCTGCATTGTTGGTGGTTACCATGCCGCCGTCGCCGGTGCTGATCACTTTTCTCGGGTGAAAAGAGAAACATACCAAGTCGGAGTGCGAACCTATTTTTTTGCCTTGGTAGGATGAGCCCGCTGCGCATGCTGCATCTTCAATCAAGATCAGATTGTGTTTCTTGCAGAGTGCCGCAAACGCATCGATGTCTGCGGGCATGCCTATCTGATGAGCGAGTAGAATCGCTTTTGTTTTTGGGGTAATTCGGCTCTCGGCATCGGCAACATCGAGGTTATAGGTCTCGGGATGAACCTCGGCGAAAACGGGTGTTGCCCCAACATACATGATGCAGTTTGCCGTAGCGATATAGCTCATACTCGGACAGATAACCTCGTCGCCGGTTTGAATGCCGGCCACGATCAGGGCAAGGTGCAGCCCCGTAGTGCAGTTGCTCACTGCAACGGCATGTTGCGCGCCGGTGTATGCCGCAAATTTTTCTTCAAACTCTTGCACCCGAGGCCCCTGGGTAATCCAGCCCGACATGATGGTGTCGTATGCCGCTTGTGCATCCTGCTCTGTTAGATGGGGTTTAGCAATAGGTATCATGTGCATTTATCTTCCTATACCGGTATA
>CAMBPD010000160.1 GCA_945869405.1 Chryseobacterium gleum
CCAACGGGATTCGCTCTTTTCCATTCAAAGGCCCTGCGCCTGTCGGCAGGTAATGATTCCGGAAGAATAAAATATCCATACAACCAATTGAGCAGTGAGAGGGCTGCGCATGCGAAAAAAGGCACTCGAACACCCCAAAGAGCGAGAAGGCCGCCAACACCCGGCCCTATGATAAAGCCAAGACCAAAGGCTGCCCCAAGCATACCAAAGTTTTTCGAACGGTTTTCGTCATTGCTTATATCTGCTATGTATGCAGCAGCTGTCGTGTAACTCGCTCCCATAATACCAGCCAATATGCGTCCGACAAACAACCACCAAAGATTGGGAGCGAATGCCAAGAGTAAAAAATCGATACCAAAGCCAAACAAGGAAAGGAGCAAGACCGGTCGTCGGCCATACTTGTCGCTTAAACTGCCCAAAATGGGCGACATTACAAACTGCATGATAGCAAACCAAAACATCAACCAACCACCCACAACTGCCGCTTGGCTTTCGTTGCAATGCTCCATACTCATGATGAGTTTTGGAAACACAGGTATAATGATTCCTATACTGATGGAATCGATGAGGGCGGTAATTAAAATAAACGGGATGGCCGGTTGGCGAGGAGCAGTCATGTAAAGAAATGGAAGCGCAAGATAACGTTAGAGGCTTTTATTCAGACGGTGCATCGTCGTTCATCCACTCCTCTTCAAAATCGTAATCGGTATAGTCATCCAATTCCCGTCGTTCTTTTTTGGTGGGACGTCCCAACCCTCTTTTGCGATCTAGGCTGAACTGCAAACGAATCATTTCTAGCTTGGTAAGCTCCTCTGCAGCAGTGACGTCTTGCGCATGTGTGGGCACCAACTTGGCCCCCAAGCGAGCACGTGGGAATGCAAGTGCCTTGTATGAGAACAGTATTGGTCCCTTGCGAACGGTGAGCACCTCACCAATCTTGACCTCTCGGCTAGCTTTCACCGGATTGCCATTGAGCCAAACCTTTTCAAGCTTGATCTGCGCTGAAGCCAACGATCTGGTCTTGTAGACACGAATACACCATAGAAACTTATCGATGCGCATAAAGGTCAGAAGTCGATTTCAAGATTAAAGCGTTTGCGTAAAGTATCGAGCGCTGGGTTTTGCTCTACTAGGCTGTCAAAACGCTGTTTTGTAGATTGATAGGTCGTCTTTATTTCATCGGGGCGCATAATTTCGACCTTGAAGTCAATACCGCGAATGTCAAATTCGGTGCGCATGAACTCGGCAAGTTGGTTGCGGTGTTCATTGAAGTACATCTCTTGTGTGACGCTTGGCAGAGCAATGCGCAACGTGTTTCCAAGGTGCAGTTCAATTTCAGCGACTTTGAAGGCGCTTTGTGCTTGCATATTGTGCGCAATACGCTGATCGGCGAAACTATTCCAGGCTACTTGCATCTCTGCTGTGGTGTATTCGCGCGTGGGCCTTTCCTGAGCGATTTCCACAAGTTCATCAGCAACTTGCTGCTGCCGCTGCGCACCCTTAGCCATCACCCCTTTAATACTTACGGACTCTGACGATTGCAAGATAATGTTTCGCTTGCCCAACGAAGCAGGGGCAGGCTTCTCTACTGAAGGAGTGGAGAGTGTTGTGCCCTTCTCGATTGGAGTTTCCACTTTCTTTGTGCCTTCGTCAACAACGGGCGCTGTCGCTGGGCGAAACGCGGCGCGGGGTGCCGCACTCGGATTATTCTGTATGCGATTAGTCCCCCGAAACGGTTTCAGTTGGAACTTTTTTTTTTCGCCTTCTCTGTTGTAGAGAATGCTTGCAAGTTTCATCAGGGTGAGTTCTACCAACAAACGCTGGTGCTTACTGGCCCTGAATTGGGTGTCGCACTCGTTGATCAATTGCAGGCCTTGAATCAACAAACGCAAATCTGAATTTGCTGCCTGCGTTTTGTACTTTTCAGCAACGGCCTCGCTCACTTCCATGAGTGGTATGGTTTGCGCGTCTTTGCTTACAAGCAGATTTCTGAAATGGCCTCCCAGACCCGTGATGAAATGATGACCATCGAAGCCATTGTTGAGCACCTCATCAAACAGAACTAAACTTCCTGCTACGTCTTCTGCCAAGGTAAAATCGGTGAGGCGGAAGTAGTAATCATAATCGAGCACATTCAGGTTTTGAATAACCGAGGAGTAGGTGAGGGTGCGTCCGCAAAAAGCCACTACCTGGTCGAAGATAGAGAGCGCATCGCGCATGGCGCCGTCGGCCTTCGTGGCAATAACGTGCAGGGCCTCTGGTTCTGCTTGCACGCCTTCCTTGATTGCAATGGCGGCTAGATGATCAGCGATATCTTTTATTTTAATCCTATTGAAATCGAAAATCTGACACCGACTCAATATCGTAGGTATAATCCTGTGCTTTTCGGTGGTTGCAAGAATGAAAATTGCGTGTGGTGGCGGTTCTTCGAGCGTTTTCAAGAATGCGTTGAATGCTGCTGCCGAGAGCATGTGCACCTCGTCGATGATATACACTTTGTATTGTCCCGTTTGAGGGGGAATGCGCACGCTGTCTACAATGCTTCGTATATCGTCTACACTGTTGTTGGAAGCTGCGTCGAGTTCAAAAACGCTGAATTGCATATCTTCCAACTGCTCACCTATGGCACCATTCACCGCCTTGGCGAAAATGCGCGCGCAGGTTGTTTTACCCACACCACGCGGCCCAGTGAACAAATACGCCTGCGCAATTTGACTATTGGCAATAGCGCTTTGCAGCGTTGTGGTAATATGTTTTTGCCCCACCACGGTCTCCCAGGTATCTGGGCGGTATTTCCTTGCTGAAACGATGAAGTGCTCTGCCATAGGTGGCAAAGATGCAACGCTTACGGCGTCGGTAATTCACAATTTTCTAACAGGGGTTGGGATTGAGGACTGGGGACGGGGGACGGGGGACGGGGGACTGGGGACGGAGTTGGCGGCCGTTCTCATTCTCTGATTCTGATTCTCTTTCTGGAATTTTAGAATGAGAATGAGAATGAGTGGTTTGCGCCCCCCTAAAATCCTTCCATCCTTTTAACCTTTTCCGCTCGGCATCAAATAAAACGCTGCAACGGGTTCAGGAAGCACTCAACGAAAGACCCAAAGAAGCGCTTCAATAAAAAAAACATAAGCAAAAATTAAAACTCTTAATTTCAGATCATCAGAATTCTGCGTTAGCACGTTGAAACCACCATCCTACATTGCTTTAGTGAGTTGAAGTATAGTTTGTAAAAAAGTTTAGCTTTACCTTAAATAATTAACAAAAACATGAAAACACTTTTAATTTCTTTTCGCTTTAGTTCTATACTACTGATTTTGTTAAATTCCACTCCAACTTTCTGCCAAACAATTGCAGCAGGAAATAGCCATTGTTTAGCCCTTTGCAGTGACGGTACCGTTCGTGCATGGGGCAGTAATTCAAGTGGGCAGTTGGGTAATGGAACAGAGGAAAGCAGCGCCATTCCGGTTACGGTAAGTAATCTTACCGAAATAATTGCCATTGCATCAGGGGAAAGTCATTGCCTTGCATTAAAGAATGACGGTACAGTTTGGACTTGGGGCGATAACATAGAAGGCCAATTAGGAGATGGAACTACAACAGATAACAGCTTACCAGCGCAAATTCAGAATTTTTCGGGTGTTATTGCAATTGCAGGAGGAGAGTACCACAGTTTGGCATTGAAAAACGATGGCACCGTTTGGGCATGGGGCTGGAATGATAGTGGGCAATTTGGCGATGGAACTGATACTGATAGCAATATTCCAAAGCTTGTAAGTGAATTATCGTATATAGATGTTATCGCAATGGCTGCTGGCTCTGAACATTCGGTTTTTCTTAGAAGCAACGGGCAAGTGTTGACTTGTGGAAATAATTATCATGGGCAGCTAGGAAATTCAACGAATATTGACAGCAACTTGCCTACACAAGTTGGTGTTGCATTTACAGATGTTATTGCAGTTTCAGCCTATGGCAACAACTCAATGTTATTGAAAACGAACGGAATTGTTTTTGCCTGGGGCGATAATTTCTTTGGTCAACTAGGTGATGGGACAACTATTGAAAGCAACTTTCCATTACAAGTGAACCAATTGACAAATGTTATAGCTATTTCAGCGGGAGAAAATCGTTCTATAGCGCTGAAAAGTAACGGCAACGTAGCTTCTTGGGGAACTAATAGTAACGGCGAACTTGGAAATGGAACCAACATGAGTAGCAATTTTCCGGTGGATGCAAGTTTAATTACAAACGTGGTTGCTATAGCTGCGGGAGAAAACCACACGGTAGCTCTAAAAAACGATGGCTCAGTGTATACATGGGGCTCAAACGGGAGTGGAGCACTTGGAAATAACTCTTCTGTTAGTAGTAATGTTCCAATTAATGTTTCACCTATTTGCGCAATTGCAACGGACATTATTGATTATTCCACTTCTAAACTTTTTTCTGTATTTCCAAACCCATCAAATGGACAGTTTATGCTAACTTTTCAAGGGAGCAAGAGACCAAAACATGCAGAAGTTTTCAATTTACAGGGGCAAATGATTTATTCGATAAATAATATACTTGAATTATCAACCTTAGAATTAGATTTTTCTGGATTTTCAAAAGGAATTTATTTCCTAAAAATGTATGATGGTGAAAGATTTCACAATGAAAAAATTGTAATCCAATAGGTTGATTTTGTACTTGTTCTCTTTAATGTAGCTTGAAACAAAAAATCGTTGCGCGGTTAGGAGAAGAAAACTGATTTGACAAGATTTTTGGTTTTCTACCCTTTAAAGTACTTCGCTTCAACTTACTGATGCGTGCCTTTCAGGAGCATACCTCGGAAAGTATTCGATTGATTAAAGAGTAAGTGATTTTTTAGTATAACAACAACAAACCCCGCTCAATGGCGGGGTTTGTTGTTTTATTGCTTTTCTTGAACTTCTGAGGCGCCAAACAGTGCGAAGACTCTTTGGGCTTTATATCTGCACTCTCTGCGACTCTGCGGTTAAACATCAGAATCAAAATGCGTGGTTCCATAACGCGCTCTTCTCTAGATACTCTCCAAGCTGCGCTTCACAAAACCAGCCAGCTCTTCGCCTTTGAGGAGTCCTTTGCTGAGCAAAGCAAGATCGATGGCCTGCTTCACTTTGGAATCGTTGAGAGTGGTTTGGCCCTCGCTATCTGTAACTGAGCTGCCAAACAACGGGTGATTTGTGTTGGCCACCAAGTTATAACTATCGGGCAGAGTGCCGTAAAA
>CAMBPD010000161.1 GCA_945869405.1 Chryseobacterium gleum
TTTCAGCGCATCGATCTCCGCTTGTAAGAGGGCCACATCACCTTTCAAACGTTCTTCTTCAGCCAACCATTGCTTGCGAAGTTGCTTCAGTTGGTAGTGGTCATTGATACTCTCGTTGTTCAGCTTCTTAATTTGCTCTTCGAGCGCACTGCCGGAGTATTCAACGCTAAGTTGCAGACGCTTCACCTGACGATTTTCTTTCTGCTGCTTGTTGCGCAGTGTGCAAGCGTCCAATTCTTCTGCCGCCTGGTGCATGGCTTCGTCCAATGTGTTTTTAGCAGCGAGAAAGTGCGGTTGCTTTTCCAAGGTATGAATGCGCCTATTGATTTCCGTAATGATCGCTTCACCTTTTCGAAAAAAACCTTCCTCTGTGAGAATGTCGAACACAGGTGGGACAAATTTATCGTGTAGGTTTTGTCCGGCCAGTCGGCCCGAAACACCACAGAGATAGCCCATTTGGCCTTGTGCATTCTTTACTACGAGCACTCCAAACATTTTCCCAATGATGAGCCCGTCTTTTCCTCGCTCCATGCCGAAATCATGCTGCCAGTCGGTTTGGGTCTGCAGATAATCTTGCAGCTCCTTCGCAGCAATTAGCGCAATTTCATGGGGTGTATAATGGAATGGATAGTTAAATTGTATCGGCAGGGCAACGCCTTCGATGTCTGATTGAAACGTTAGGAAGTATTCAGGATTATGTTGAGGGCGCTCCGACAAAGGGTGTGATATTGGGCGAAAGATAGGGGGGCAGTTGCCTAGCGATGGTCCGTGTTGTTTTCTTTCCAGTGGCAGGCTTGTGAAACATAGGATGCCCAGGTTTTGTTATCGCTGCTGTACCAAACGATGTCACATCTTCTTAATCACAAACTCCGTTCTCCGGTTCATAGCCCTTCCTTCATCGGTGTTGTTGTCGCCTACAGGTTTGGCTTCGCCATAGCCTTGGTAGGTGAGGCGCTTGGCTTCTATACCGTGGTCGACGAGGTATTTCATGACTTCAAAGGCTCGCTCTGCTGAGAGAGCTTTGTTGGTGTTGTCGTCGCCTCTACTGTCGGTGTGGCCCGATATTTCAATCACCATCGACGGATGCTTCATAAGGTCGCCGGCGAAGGCGTCTAATATAATCTTCGAGCGCTCCTCGATGTCGGCGCTGCTGGTGGTATAATAAATCTCGTTTATCACAAACGCTTCGTTGGCTTTGGCTTCGCGGGTTTCCATGTTGAGCTTGGCGACCACAGGCGCGGGGTCGTCTTTCTTGGCTATGACACGTGAGTTGAAGGCGATGTCGTCGCCTTCTACGCTCAAGGTCACATTTTCATTGCGACTCACTTTCACTACGGCGGCATAGGTTCCGTCATCATCGTTGACGGCCACTTCTTCCTTGAACTTGCTTTGGGTATACTGAATTTCCACTTTCGCTTGCACCGGAGGTTCGCCAGAATTCGTCTTCACCTGGCCCTTCACAATCATAACCTTCTCTGGCTTGGCTTTCTCAGGCATCTTAAATTTATACACATCCCAGCCTTTGTTGTTCTGGAAATTCTTTGCCCCGAAATAGGCCAACTCGCCGTCGCTCGTTACCACAATACCCAACTCATCGGCTTCGGAATTGATGGGATAGCCGATGTTTTTTATCTCTTTAATCGAATCATCATCCTGCACCTTGCAATAATATAAGTCCATTTTTCCGACCCCGATATGTCCGTCGCTAGCGAAGTAGAGCGTCTTGCTGTCGCTGTGCATGAAGGGGCCTTTCTCTTGTCCGGGCGTATTGATGCCTCCGCCAATGAGCTGCGCTGCTCCCCACTTGCCATCTTTAGCGCGCTTGCTGTAGAAGATGTCGTGTGAGAAATTGCCGCTGGCGTCTTTCACACACTCCAAACGCACGCCCACGAAGTAGAGCGTTTTGCCGTCACCACTCAATGAGGGTTGGCCTTCAAAACCGTCGGGGGTATTGACGAGCTCGCCCAAACTTTCGAGTGAACCCCATTGATATACTTTCTGGCCTGCATCGTTGGTGATGAGTTTATAGCGCGTCGAAAACAAATCGATGTTGTCGGGGTTCTTAGGGTTAGGATTTTTCATGGCCACAATCAACTCGCGGTTGTCGACGGTGATGGTAGCGCCGCCGCAGTTGGCTCCTTGGTTGAAGGGCTCGGGCAATGCACTGCCTTCATCGAATAACGTATTGATGTCGGGACGCTTGCACCACGAAAAGAACTCATACGTGCGCGGCGCCACATCGCCCTTGGCTTGCTTGCTCACTGTGCGGGTGAAAAACATGATCTCACCGTCGGGAGAAATGAGCGGCAAATAATCGTCGGTTGTGGAAGAAACTCCCGTTACACGCACGGGTGTATATTCAATCGGGTCTTTGTAAATCTCGGCATACGCTTTCACGTTCTTCAGCGCATCTTCCACTTCGGTGTATTTTTTCTGATAGTCTTTTTCGAACTTGCTTGGGTCACTGTCTGGGAAACGTAAAAACTTCTCGAAGTAATCGAGTGCTTTGTCGTATTCGCGGTCGGCATAACACATAGCCCCCAGAAAATAATAGACCTCACTATGATAGTTTGGACATAGCTCATCGAGTTGCAAAAAGCGCTGTTTGGCAGAGGCAAAAGAACCACCTCTTTTAGCGACCTTAAATTCAATTTCACCCAGACGCATCAGACAACCTGTGCATTTTGGGTCTTCATCCAACGCTTTTTCTAAAAACTCAATGCGCTCGTTGGTTTCGTATTTCTTCATGTCGAAACTTTGATCGAGCAGCTTCTGGATTTTTCCGGAGGGCTCATAAACACAACCGTCCTGAGCGCAGATTCTAGATATAGCAAGCAATGCCAGCCAAAGAAGTTGATATCGAATCACAAGATAGTTTTTAAATTGCTGAGCCAAGGTAACGGAAAATTTCAAGTGAAATTATTTGGAACAGAAGAAGTCATCGAACGGCCTCCATATTTCAAGCAAGCCCACATTAACAAAACGAACGTATGTTTGACGCTATACGTTTTACGCCCTATGAAATTTATTACCCTCACCACCCTCGTTCTGCTATCAGCCTGTAAGGCCTTTTCACAATTGCAAGAACTACAACCCGCTTCAGTAATACCTCTCGATTTTTCGGAAGCTGCACAAGCCAAGTGGACGAAAAGAGACAACCTGATTAAGCAAATCGACGCGGGTACAAAATCATGGGATCGGCTTTCTCAGGCAGAAAAACAACTTTTGACTGAATGCCCTGAGATTTATGAGAATATATGGGACGTCCTGGGTGGCGGTGACGGCTGGTATAATCTAGGAGGGCCAAGAAAAGTGAAGGCTTCAAGCACCCTGGCCAACCAAGGGGCAGTTAGTTATAAAGCTGAAAATGCCCACGACCATAGTTATAAAAATGTTTGGGTGGAAGGAGTTCCCGGTTATGGCATCGGCGAATATTTGGAGTACTCCTTTCCTCAATATGGCCCGCGCATAACCAGCATTATTATAGTCAATGGCTATGTTAAAAGCACAGGTGCATTTCAAAACAATTCAAGAGTGAAGAAGTTAAAGATGTACGTGAAAGGAAAACCATATGCCATCTTGAATTTGCGGGATGAGATTGCTAAACAAGTGTTCGAGGTTGAACCCATAGGAACGAACTATCCCGATGATTTCAATGGTGAAGACGATGTTCTTTGGCCCATCCGATTCGAAATCATGGATGTTTACAAAGGACTCAAATATGACGATGTAGCAATTACTGAAATATTCTTCGACGGTATCGATGTGCTTTGCTTGGGGGAAGGAACTCCCATATTAAAGGCCGACGGCACGAGTGCCCCAATTGAATCATTGCGCAGAGGCGATAGTATTCTTACATGGAACGATAAGAGTCTTCAAATGGAGCAATCGAATATTGAAGAGGTAGCATGTGCGATTCACAATAACCTTGTGAAATATGTAATGGAAAGCGGTTCGGAAATTATTGCAACGGCAGACCACCCGTTTATGATGGAAGATGGCTCGTGGGGATCGCTAGACCCGGCGAAAAGCGCATACTACAAAGGGTTTATGCAGGTAAAACCCATCACTATTGGACAAAGATTCAAAACTCACAGCGGTTATGAAACGCTGAATTCGATTGAACTTGATGCGGCGGTTCAAAAAACATACACCATTACAAAGCTTTCTAAAGGAAGGAACTTCATTGCGAACTCGTTCATTGTAGGCACAGAAGAAGTCAATGCGGATTAGAGAGGATTATCGCACAAGAGTTAAAGTCCCCTTCCAAGTTTGCATGTCGCGCTCCACGCCTCGCGTTGTGAGCACGTAATTGTATACGCCTGTGGACACATAGAAACCTCCGTTGCGGTGCTCGCCCATCCATACTTCTCGGTAGTCTTTGGAGTCGAACACTACATCGCCATAGCGGTTGAAGATTTGCCAGCGATAATAGACAGGTTCGTATGTAAAGGAAGGCACGACATAATCATTAATGCCATCATCGTTTGGAGTAAAACTATTCGGAACAAAAACTCTGAACTCATCTCGAACTTCGACGGAGGCTTCAAAAAACGAGGTGCATCCTCCTGAGTTGCTTGCCACCAATTGTATGGGATAAATGCCCGGTTCTTGCGGCAACATTAGCGCCCACAGCGTGTCGCTCCAAGTGAGTGAGTCGGCTCCCAACACGGTCCACAACAATGAGTCGGCGTTTTCTGAGGTGCTGGTGAGAGTCAATGTCGGGTCGGCAAAGGGCACTATCCAGTCTGAGGCTTCAAACGAGGCCGTTACAGGCGGCGGACCTGCAATGCTGATGCTCTGGGTGGCGGTGCACTCAGGCGAAAAAATGATTTCCATGGTGTAGTCGCCGGCGCAAACGCTAGTGAGCTCTGCCGGCTGCCCTGTAACGGATTGTCCGTCGACAATGATGGTGAGTCCTGTCGGGTTATCGTTGGTCACGCTCACGGTGCCGTCGCAGACACCGAAACACGAAGTGCCTGTAACTGCGGTGGTCGACTGCGGTGGATAATTGAATTGCACTTCGAAGCTGCCTGTTGAGGTGCAGCCTAGGTTGGTCACGGTTGCATCGATGCTATATGCGCCGGGGGCATTGGCTGAAATGAGTGTAGTGCCTTGCGCCGGAAAAGCTACTGTGATGCCCGCGGGCGCATCCCACAAAATGAGTCCGCCGTTGAATTGTGCCGTGAACGTTTCCGACAAATCGCAC
>CAMBPD010000162.1 GCA_945869405.1 Chryseobacterium gleum
CAAACGATTCAGAATGCGCGGTGTCATCGCTCTTAAAATACTCAACGAGAAAGTGGTAATTCAGAAGACTGTCTTGCGCGTGTCGTACCAAATTGAAATAAGGGCTCTCGAGATTCAAACTATGGATGACGAGCTTCCCGGACACATCGTCGTAGGAATAGTTAGCAGCATCGAGCGACGACACATAGAGGAGCGAGTCGCCCCGCTGGTCTTCAATGTAGAGGTCAGACGCATGCAATGTGGACCAAATGTCTATGCTCACCTTGCCAATAGACACACGCGTGTTCCATTCTTTCGATAGATAGTCACTGAGCCGATGCGCAAGCCAGGTTTGCACTGCCGGCATTTGCAATGAAAAATAGCAAGCGAAAACCATCGTAGTTAAACCGATGAAAACGTATTGGGCTATTCGTATGGTCTTTTTCCGCGCGCGCATGTGCAACTAAGCAAAGTACTCTTTTGCCATTGTTGCAAATTAAAGGTGGAAGAGGGATATTACCCGCAAATTTGAAATTCTTAGCGGGAGCGATTAATCATTGTCGAATTCCATGTCGCTCAGTTCAATTTCTATGGAGTGCGTGCTGATGAACAGTTCTCCCAACGAAAGCACTAAGGATACCGCAAATACAAGGATGGAAGATGCAAACAAGTACCTGGCGGAAACCATGTTTTCCGTGTAGATGGCATACATGCACACCAGCGCCACGATAAAACTGCTAACCCCCAAGATTTGCATATTTCGAATGATGCGCATGCGCCGGCGTAAATTTTTGATTTGCGCATGAATCAAGGGCTTCTTCGACTCGTCCAGAGTGTGGTAACGGTCGTGTAAGTTGCGAACAACGTTGGCCAGGGCCAAGAATCGATTGGTGTAGGCCAGCATAATCAAACTTATCGCCGGAAAAAGTAAAGCAGGGGTGTTTAGGTTAATGTCCATACGAGTGCAAATTTTAGCACAACGTGCAATCGGTTGTGCGTTTTTATAATCAAATATTCCCAACAGTCGAAAAGTACTGCAACGACACGACTAATTTTACCACGTGAAGTTTGATCTTACCTCCGTTTATATGCCCAGTGGCGACCAGCCAACCGCAATCCGCGAATTGACGGAAGGAGTGGAGCGAGGCGACAAGTTCCAAACGCTACTCGGGGTAACGGGGTCGGGAAAAACGTTTACAGTGGCTAATGTGATTGCCAATACCCAGCGGCCCACGCTGGTGCTCAGTCACAACAAAACATTGGCGGCCCAATTGTACTCTGAGTTTAAGGCGTTCTTTCCAAACAATCTGGTGGAGTATTTCGTGAGTTATTACGATTACTACCAGCCAGAGGCCTTCATCCCTTCCTCGGGCGTGTATATAGAAAAAGATCTGGCCATCAATGACGAGATTGAAAAACTGCGACTCTCAGCCACGAGTGCGCTGCTCAGTGGGCGTCGTGATGTGATTGTGGTCGCCTCTATTTCGTGTATTTATGGAATCGGAAACCCAATCGAGTTTCATAAAAGCATCATTCCTATAAAACGCGGGCAGGCCTATAGCAGACAGGGTTTTTTGCATCGACTCGTGGAGGGGCTTTACAGTCGCACACGCGCCGAATTCACACGGGGTACGTTTCGCGTTCAAGGCGATAACGTGGATGTTTATTTGGCCTACGCGGACTATGCTGTGCGTGTGTCGTTTTTCGGAAACGAAATTGAGAGCATACACACCATCTACCCCGATACAGGAAAGAAAATCATGGATTTTGAAATGATATCCATCTACCCCGCAAACCTCTTCGTGACCAGCCGCGAAACCATGACACAGGCTATTTGGGAAATCCAACAAGACATGGTGAAGCAAGTAAAGTTCTTTGAGGAGCAAGGGAAGTTCATTGAAGCAAAACGCGTTGAAGAGCGCGTGGCATATGATATTGAAATGATGAAGGAGCTTGGTTTTTGTTCCGGAATTGAAAACTATTCACGCTACTTCGATCGTCGACAGCCCGGCCAGCGACCCTTTTGTTTGCTCGACTATTTCCCAAATGACTACTTGACGATCATAGATGAAAGTCACGTAACAGTTTCTCAGGTAGGTGCCATGTATGGTGGCGACCGGTCGCGAAAGGTCAACCTGGTCGACTATGGATTTCGTTTGCCAAGCGCCATGGACAACAGGCCGCTGATGTACGATGAATGGGAGACGCTTCAAACGCAAACCATTTACGTCAGTGCAACACCGACAGACTTCGAGTTGCAAAAGTCGGGGGGAGTGCTCGTGGAGCAAGTCGTGAGACCCACGGGATTGCTTGATCCTCCAATCGATGTGCGTCCATCGCTCAACCAAATCGACGACCTCATCAACGAGATTCAAAAGACTATTGCCAAGCAAGAGCGCATACTGGTAACCACACTCACCAAGCGCATGGCGGAGGAGCTGGCCAAATACTTCGATAAAATGAATATCGCCTGTCGGTACATCCATAGTGAAGTGCAGACGCTCGACCGCATTGAAATTTTGCGCGATTTGCGTGAGGGGAAGTTCGACGTGCTTGTGGGGGTGAATCTGTTGCGTGAGGGATTGGATTTGCCGGAAGTTTCACTGGTGGCTATTATGGATGCCGACAAAGAAGGTTTTTTGCGCAGCAACCGTTCGCTCACCCAAACGGCCGGACGCGCCGCGCGAAATGTGAACGGTCGCGTAATCATGTATGCCGACAAGATAACCGGCAGCATGCAACAAACAATTGATGAAACTAGCCGCCGCAGGGAGCGGCAGATAGAATACAACCTTGCCAATGGCATTACACCCACACAGGTGAAAAAGGGTAAGTCGACCATTTTCGAACAAAGTGGGGTTCTCGACAAGCGCAAGGCCGTTTACAATGAAGAGGAGCACGTGGTAGGTGCAGCCGCCGATCCTGTGCTGAGCTACCTTAGTTTAGACCAACTGAAAAAGTCGATTGAGCATACAACCAAGAAAATGGAAAAGGCTGCGCGCGACATGGATTTCATGGAGGCTGCACGTCTGCGCGACGAAATGCTGGCCATGAAGAAGATGCTCGGAGGTTGAAGGTTGAAAGTTGAAGGTTGGCGCGGAGCACTCATTCTGATTGTGATTGTGTTTCTTTCTTAAAGTTGAAGGTTAAAGGTTGGTGCAAACCTTCAACCTTCAACCTTCAACCTTTAACCTTTAACAATAGAAAGGTGAACTGTTCGCCTAAATCGACTGTTTGAAGAGTGGTGCAGAAATCACTTTGCCCATTAAAAAATTCAACTCTCATTTTATGAAAAAACTCATTCTATCGGCTGCAGTGTTAGCCACGTTTTCATTCACAGCCATTGAAATGACCAACTGGGGCATTGATGCTTCACACTCGCGCATGGGCTTTACACTCAACCATCAAGGAATTGCTGAGTTGCATGGTGAGTTTAAAAAAGTGGACGTTCAAGTTTCTGCCTCTGCTGCAGACTTTTCTGATGCTAAAATTGAGCTTACGGCGCAAGCCAACAGTATCTATACGGGTTCTGAGGGACGCGATAGTCACCTTCAAACACCAGATTTTTTGGACGCTGCTCAGTATGCAACCATTACCTTTAAGAGCAGCTCGATGAAGAAGGTTGGCGACAAAGATTACATTGTGACGGGAGACCTCACCATGCATGGAATAACCAAAGCCATAGAGCTGAAGGCACGTCACAATGCTACGATTCAAACCAAACAAGGTGTTGACGTTGCCGGCTTCAAAGTGACAGGAACCATCAAGCGCACCGATTTTGGCGTTGGTGTTAGCTTCCCAACAACAATAGCCTCAGACGAGATGCAGCTGAATGCGGATATTGAGATATCTAGAAAGTGAAATAGTGAAGGAGTGAAGGGGTGAAGGGGTGAAATAGTGAAATAGTGAAGGGGTGAAATGGTGAAGATGGTAAGTCTCACCTTTTCATCCCTTCGCCCTTTCACCCCTTCACTCCTTCACCCTTTCACTATTTTTGCATCATGGAAAATTCAACGACACTCAAAACCACTGCCCTAACACATGTTCATGAGCGCATCGGCGCCAAAATGGTGCCCTTTGCTGGCTACAACATGCCTGTTCAATACTCCGGCTTGCTAGAAGAGCACCACACTGTGCGAAAGGCAGTTGGGGTTTTCGATGTAAGCCACATGGGGGAATTTTGGGTGAGGGGCAAGGGAGCTCTCGATCTTATTCAACGAGTGACCACCAACGATGCCTCGAAGCTCTTCGACGGAAAGGTGCAGTATTCATGTTTGCCCAACGGCAAAGGGGGGATTGTAGACGATTTGCTGGTATACCGCTTCAATGATGAGTTGTATATGCTTGTGGTGAATGCTTCAAATATCGAGAAAGATTGGGCGTGGATCAATAGTCAGAACACCTTCGAGGCACAACTACAAAACGTGAGCGAAGGCACTTCGCTATTGGCGGTGCAAGGCCCTAAGGCCCTTGAAGCCATGCAAAAGCTTACAGACATGCCGTTGGTTGGAATGGAATACTATACTTTTCATCAAGGTAAATTTGCAGGCTTTGACAATATAATAGTCTCCACCACGGGATATACAGGAGCGGGGGGGTGTGAAATATACTTTCCCAATGAAGTGGCAGAAGAAATGTGGAATGCCATATTCGAGGCAGGCGCAGAGTTTGGCATCAAGCCCATCGGTTTGGGCGCGCGCGACACCTTGCGTTTGGAGATGGGCTTTTGCTTGTATGGCAATGATATCGACGACAATACGTCGCCTATTGAAGCGGGGCTTGGATGGATCACAAAGTTCACCAAGGATTTTGTGGATAGTGAGCTTTTTAAATCGCACAAGGAGCAAGGCACGGCCAGAAAGTTGGTAGGTTTCGAGTTGATAGATCGCGGTATTCCACGCCACGGCTATGAAGTAGTAGATGGCCACATGAATGTGATCGGTGTGGTAACCAGCGGCACACAAAGTCCCACGCTCGGCAAGCCCATCGGCATGGCCTACGTGCCCGCAGCCCACAGCAAGCCCGGCTCTGAGATTCTCGTGAATATTCGCGGCAAGGCCATTAGAGGTATTGTGGTGAAGATGCCATTTGTGCAGGGGTAATCGCT
>CAMBPD010000163.1 GCA_945869405.1 Chryseobacterium gleum
AACGCATACTCAAGCGCGACTTCTTTCAACGCCTCGAAGCGACCGCTCTTGCCGCCGTGGCCGGCATCCATGTTGCACCAAAACAGCAAGTGGTTGTTGTCTGTCTTGTACTCGCGCATCTTAGCTACATACTTCGCGGGCTCCCAATATTGCACTTGGCTATCCCAATAGCCGGATGTAACGAGGATGTTCGGGTATTCCTTCTTCTCGATATTGTCGTAGGGTGAATACGACTTCATATAGTCGTAATACTCCTTGTTTTTTGGGTTGCCCCACTCGTCGAACTCGAACGTAGTGAGGGGAATCGTCTCGTCGAGCATGGTGCTGATAACATCTACAAAAGGCACAGCACTCACCACGCCACGCCACAAATCGGGACGCATGTTGGTAACGGCGCCCATCAATAATCCGCCGGCACTTCCACCCATAGCAAAAAGTTTCTCTTTGCTTGTGTATTGATTTGCTACCAAGTGTTCGGCACAATTGATAAAGTCTGTAAACGTGTTTTTCTTTTTTAGCAGCTTTCCATCCTCATACCAATGGCGACCCATTTCTTGTCCACCACGAATGTGCGCAATGGCGTACACAAAACCACGGTCGAGCAACGAAAGACGGGCAGAAGAGAAGCCCGCGTCCATGGTTGCTCCATACGAGCCGTAAGCATAGAGCAATGTGGGCGCTGACCCATCACGTGGTATTCCTTTTTTGTATACCAACGAAATTGGCACAAGCGTGCCATCCGTTGCCTTGGCATACAGGCGCTCGCTACTATACATGCTGGGATCATGCCCGCCAACCACCTCCTGTTGCTTCATGAGCTTGCGGTCTTTGCTGGTCATGTTAAAGTCGTAGGTGCTTGCCGGTGTAGTGAGGCTGCTGTAGCCATAGCGCAGCACTTCGGTTTCAAAGTCAGGGTTCGTGCCTACGCCTGCGGCATAGGTAGGGTCTTGGAACTCCACGTAATATTCCGACTTGTCGTCCCAGCGAATCACTCGCAATTGCGTAAGACCATTTGTACGCTCATTTACTACAAGATAGTTCTTGAAAATCTCTATGCCTTCAAGCAACACATCGGGGCGGTGGGCGATCACTTCCTGCCAGTTTTCTTTTGATGTGGCGTTCTCGGGGCAACTCATCAAACGAAAGTTTTTGGCTTCGAGATTTGTTGTGATGTAGAATCGATCGCCATAGTGATCGATGCCATACTCGAGGTTGCGCTCACGGGTTTGTATCACCCTGAACTCTTCGGCAGGAGCATCGGCTTTTACCACCCTGTACTCGTTGCTTAGGGTTTGGTTGGAGCCAATAACCATATATTTCTTGCTCTTCGTTTTGTATACGAAGCACGAAAACTCTTCGTCTTTTTCTTCGAACACCATCACATCACTCGCTTGAGGTGTGCCCAGTGTGTGCCGCCAAATTTGGCATTCACGCAAGGTCTTTGGGTCTTTTATTACATAGAAGAGCGTCTTGTTGTCGTTGGCCCAAACCGGGCAACCGGCAATACCCTCAATCTTGTCGTTCAGTGCTTCGCCCGTTTGGATATTGCGAAACGATGCGTTGTATATACGGCGGCTCACGATGTCTTCGCTATACACAAGTATCGTGTTGTCTTCACTTACATCCAACCCGCCGAGCGCCCAATACTCCTTGCCGTCGGCAAGAGCAGGACCGTTAATCAACACCTCTTCCAAGCCTGTTTCCACGCTCTCATTTTTGCGGCAATTAAACGCGTAATCTTTTCCCGCCTCATAGCGTGTGTAGTACCAATACCCATTGTCCTTCACCGGCACCGTTTGATCAGTCTCCTTGATGCGCCCCTTCATTTCTTCGAAGAGCTTCTTTTGAAACTCATCGGTGTGTGCGAGCATCGTTTTGGAATACGCGTTCTCTGCATTGAGATAGTCAAGTACGTCTTGTGTTTGTTGATCGCGAGAAGAGTCAGGAGCATTTTTCTGCTCATCGGTGAGGCGCATCCAATAATAATTGTCCACACGGGTATCTCCGTGCTCAGTCATTTCGAAAGGAATTTTCTTGGCCATAGGAGATGTCGGAGATTGATGTGTAACGGTTGAGTTACAGGACGCGAAAATAAGGCTGATGGCGAGGATTGAGAATTGTGAGCGCATGGGATGGGGGATTACGGATTACGGATGACGGATGACAGATTACGGATTGACGGATTGGGACGGGGGAATTAATGCGAGTTTATTGGAATATTATTCTTTGGTATGAATTAGTGCCATTGCATGCGGGCGTTTTTTGGTAGGCATAGATATGCCTTTTTGCCATAGAGTGTATCGATAGTGGATTTAAATATTTGCTCATGACAAATGAAATCAAAGAGTTATCATACAGCTTCGGAGTGAGAATAGTCAGGCATCACAGCAAACTAGTCGGCAGGGGAGCGCTTTCTTTAGGTTTACAGCTTCTACGATCGGGAACTGCTGTTGGAGCTTTATATCGAGAAGCCGAGTTCGCCCAGAGCCGTGCAGATTTCATTAACAAGCTTTCAATTGCACGCAAGGAATGCAACGAGTGCATCTATTGGCTTGATCTGCTGCATGAGTGCGGTTTCATTGATTTAATGGATTACACACAACTATCAAAGCAAGCCAAGTCTCTTCTCAAACTTTTAACCGCCATCATTCAAACAACACGGTCCAACACACCAAAACCAACACCGCGCCCAATCCATAATCTGTAATCTGTCATTCGTAATCCGTAATTTGTCATCCCTCATCTGTAATCCTATTACTCTCTATATTCGCCCCCTATGTCCCGCATTCTCACAGGCATCCAAAGCACAGGCACACCGCACCTCGGAAATATCCTTGGCGCCATACTGCCCGCAATCGAAGAAAGTAAAAAACCCGAGAACGATTCGTTTCTGTTCATCGCCAACCTGCACACCCTCACGGCAATAAAAGACGCCGAGTCTATTCGCGAGCACACCTATTCGGTTGCCGCAACATGGCTGGCGTGCGGGCTAGACACCAACAAGACCACGTTTTACAGACAGAGCGATGTAGCAGAAGTAGCAGAACTCACATGGTACCTACAATGCTTTACGCCTTTTCCAATGCTCGCCAACGCGCATAGCTTCAAGGACAAGAGCGACCGCCTGAGCGATGTGAACGCGGGTTTGTTTACGTATCCGGTGCTGATGGCCGCTGATATTTTGCTCTACGGTGCCGAAATAGTTCCTGTTGGAAAAGACCAAGTGCAGCACCTGGAAATTGCACGCGACATCGCCGAGGCGTTCAATAATCGCGTTGGGGGTTCGCTGGTAGTTCCGCAATCCAAAATCAACGAAGAGACGCAATACATACCGGGTACCGACGGACAAAAAATGAGTAAGAGTTATGGCAACTTCATCGATGTTTTTCTTCCGGAGAAAGAGTTGAAAGAGGTCATCAACAAGAAAATAATTACCGACGCAACGCCACTGGAAGAGCCCAAAGACGCTGAAGGCAGCGTGGTGTTCAAGCTGTATAAGCTTATTGCGCCAGCAAACGATGTGGCCACTTTGAAAGGCAAGCTCGAAGCAGGCGGCTATGGCTGGGGCCACGCAAAGAAGGATTTACTGGAAGCCGTTTTAGCTCGTTTCGCGGAAGAGCGCAAGGCATACGACCATTACATGCTCGACAAAAAAGAGCTCGACCGCCGTTTGCAAGAAGGTGCAGACAAGGCGCGCATCACGGCACTGAGCACGCTGCACGAGGTGCGTAGGGTGTTGGGTTACTAATAACTTCTTATTGTTGCTACACAAGACATAGAACATGAGCACATCTCCCATTCGTTCCGCGTTGTTTCAGAATGCATTCGTTCTTTTTGTGCTGCTGATGCTCAGCTATCCGCTCTTCTATTTCTCCTACAAATACACACTGCCGGATATGGGCGGCGCCGACTATTTTCATTACCTGCATTTGTACGAAAGCTGGGATGTGGAACATACCGAGGCGCCTTTCAACATGCGTATTGTCGGTTCATACGGCACACATCTCTTCAACAAAGTGGGCTTGCATTACGACACCGAAACCGTTTTTGCCACAGTGCATCCTGAGTTGTCGCAACAAACGTTTTTCAATGCGTTGTTCTTTAATTATCTCTGTGTGTTGCTGAGTGCGTTCGTGGTGTTTCAAACAGCGAAGGCACGATTGAACAACGGCCTTCTTGCGTTCATCGGCTCATTGGTTTTTTTACTTGGCTTTGGAACTATTTTCTTTTTGCTGAAGCCCGCCAATGATGCCTGCGGCGTGTTGCTCATCGCCATTGGTTTTCATTTTTACTTGAGAAGGAGCGCGTGGGTTTATCCTATTTTGCTGCTCTGTGTTTTCCAGCGCGAGTATGCGTTGATGGTCTTCGGGATGCTGGCGGCAGTGGATTACTTCTTCGAAAGGCATCGCTATTTCGTTGCTGTATTGCTGGCCTCGATTGCCTCTTTTGGCCTGTATTACATTTTGCGCAAAACCGTTTTTTATTCGCCGTTGCACGATGGGCAAACCAAGCCCGGGTTTTTTCTGCAATCCCTGTTGCACCCTGAAATAGCGTGGGGTCCTTTCATTAAGCAACTTGCGTTGTCGTGCAACTTGCTGTGGCTGTATGTTGCTGTGGTTGTCTACAAAATGTGGAATGGCATAGCCTTTAACAAGCGGTTTCTTATCCTCGTTTTGGTACTGTTCGTCCAAGTTATTTTCATGAGCATTGCGGCAGGCTTTGGCAACAACACGGGCCGGATTTTCTATTTCACGGCGCCGATTCTCATCTATTTCCTGATGCACGAATTGAAAGAATTACCCGCGAGCTCTTAAACGTCGGCGCATTGGTAATCTTCTGCCCAAAAAAAGTCTGTTTTACTTTTTGCTTCTACTATTTCCGCTACATTTGTTAGGCTTGCTAAAGCCAAAACAATTTTCGCGCATCAGCGCAACTATTTAATTAACCTTATCTCTCGTTCATGAAACGGAATTCTCTACTTCATGTGTGCGCAAATGTGTGCGCCTCATTGTCTAAGCAGTTTGAATGGA
>CAMBPD010000164.1 GCA_945869405.1 Chryseobacterium gleum
AAGTCGGAGAGTGTATTTGTGCGCATTCTCGATGCCACAGGACGCATGGTGTATAGCAACCGCTTCGTCACAGTCGGATCACTCAACACCATCATCGAATTCCCTGCTACACTTAGCAGCGGCATGTACATGGTGGAATGCACCGTGGACGGTGAGTTGAAAACAGAGAGACTTGTTGTGGAGTAATTGGTAGTTAATACCAAGTACTATATAAAAATGAAAAGGCACCGCGCCCATGGACCATCCATTGGGCGCGGTGTTATTTTATGGGAGTGAAACTGTAAACGAGTTTTCCAAGCAATGAATCAAATAATTAGCAGGACTTTTTCAGTGTATCTTCAGCACATCGTTATTTCGGCTTCTTATATTTCAAACAGGTTCTCTGCCGCATGGGGGCGATGTTTTGGTGCGGTTATTTTCATTGGTATTGCAGTTTTTTGGAATGTTGCCGACGCCACCGCCCAGGAGCAGCTATGGAGTAAACAAGGTGTTCAAGAACTACGAAGGGAGCTTGAAATCCCCACCAACGAGCAGCTCCTGCAATTGTCACCCAAGCAAAGCATTGCATTGCTGGATGCGTGGTTATCACAAATGTTAAAGCGGCGCTCGGAGCAGGAAATGGAGCTCAATTTGGCACTGGTGGATGATATAGGCGCTTACGCCAAGGAAGCTGATAGCGATTATTTGCGGTTCATGGAAGTGTTATTACGCTTCGCGGTAAGTAGGGTTTCGGGTATGCAGATGTATGATGCAATAGAGCAGATGCAGTTGCTGGAAAAACAAGCCAAAGAAGCACAATTGGATTGGCTTTCGGCAGAAATAAACCGAGCGCTAAGCGTGTATTATGCCTACTCATCGAAGGAACCAGAAAAGGCTGTATGGCACATCAAGACCTGTTGTGAGTTGCTCAAGGGGAAAGACCCCATAGAGTTTCCCCGCGTTACTAAATCCCTGTCCGAATTGGGGTCTATTTATCTCCAATTTGGTGATTTGGAGAGTTCACTTTTTTACACCAAAGAAGCATTGCGATTGTTGCCCCCAACCCAGACGCTCGCGGAAAAGGCTCACTTGTGCAATAATTTGGGATGTATTTACCGAGAGAAGGGGGACTTGGACTCCTCTGATTTCTATTTTGAGGGGGAGCTGAAGACAGCTGCAATCATTCAAGATTCCATACAGTGGGGTTTGGCCCATGGTAATCTAGGCGAAAACCAATACTTGAGAGGAAATTATGATGCTGCAGCGCCCTTGTTGCAGATAGACGCCGCAATGGCACTGAAGTTTGATGATTGGGGTGTGGCTGCCAATGCGCTTATGCTGTTGTCCAATATACATGTCAAGGGCGGAGATCTTGCCACCGCAAAGGATCTGCTGCAAAGAGCAGAGACTTGCCTGCGCCGCACCAATCAGAAGAATAGGCTTGGCATGTTATACAATGCGCGAGTGAAATACTATGCTGCAATAGGCGATTACGCAAGCATGCTATTGAATTTAGATTCGATTCAGCTCCAACAGGATAAAATGGATTCTACAAGACTTCGGTCGAATGTGATGCGGATAGAGCCATTGTTTGCATTGCATCAACAACAGTTGCACGCTGCCGAATTTGCAGAAAGCATTTTGCGAAAGGAAAAAAATAGAGTCCAGATTATCATGGGACTCATCATCGCCTTGTTCGTCGTTTTGATTGTTCTGTTACTCTTTCGTCGGAGATCACGTCGAGATATTGACTCGATCATGGCAGAAAAGAAATCGGTTGAGGAACGGCTTTTAACTGCCAACGTAAACCTGGAGTCGTTTCTTAAAGCCATAGCTGATCGCAACAGTGATTACAAAAAAGGAGAGGCAAGGGCATTGAAAACTGAAGTCATTGAAACGGTCGGAGGTCATCAAAACTTGGATAAATTGGCTAGTATGGTGTTGTTGACTCACCAGAATTGGGCAGATTTCTCGAGGCTTTTCGAAGAAGTTCATCCGGGTTTTTTAGTACGATTGTCGCAGCGATACCCCGAAATAACGCAAGCTGAAATTCGATTTTTGGCCTTGTTGCGTTTGGACATTGATACTGAAAGCATGCGCACCATCTTGGCTGTGGGCCCGGAATCAATTCGACAAGCGCGCCATCGCCTTCGCAAAAAGATGCAACTTTCTCAGGGTGACAACATACGTGAGGTTATTGGTCGGCTGTAGGGTATATGGCGTATGTGATCTGAGGATTATAGGGGAATAGGATTGTAGGATTATAGTCGGCCCATAATAATCATTCTCATTCTGATTGTGTTTCTGATTCTGATTCTCTTTCTGGAATTTTTAGAATGAGAATCAGAAACACAATGAGAATGAGTGGGGGCGCTATGCCCCCTATAATCCTACAATCCTAACCCCTACAATCCTCTGAAGCTATCAACACCCCTCACTAAATAAGTTTTCATTTCGGCCATAAAGTCTCGGCAATTCAGGGCCAATTTTCGCGTTGCCCGCTTTGAATTTGGCGGTTTTATCTTTTTCGAAAACAAACACACATGGACATTCTCTTTTTTCTTCAAGAAACAGTTACCGGAGCCATTCAGGAAGGCTTGAGTATCACTCCTCCAACCGTGAGCGCTCCCGTTGGCAACTTCAGCGTAATGGATCAGCTCATGAAAGGCTGGTACATATACGTGCCACAGCTTATCATGAGCGTTATCGCAGTGTATGTAATCATTGAGCGCACGCTTACTGTTGGTCGCGCAGATAAGGAAGAGGCGAACTTCATGGAGAAGATTAAGGAGTATGTAAGCCAGGGAAAACTGGACAGCGCTCGCAACCTGTGCAGCACCTCACAAACACCGGTAGCCCGTATGATGGAGAAGGGCATCAGCCGCATTGGTAAGCCCACACAAGACATTAAGAAGGCCATTGAAAACGTGGGTAAACTGGAGACCGCCAAGCTCGACAACAACGTAGCCATACTTGCAACCATCGCCGGTATCGCTCCGGTGTTCGGCTTCTTGGGAACCGTGTTCGGTGTGATCATCATCTTCCGCGATATTGCCGCCGCAGGAAGTTTGCAGATAGGTACCGTTTCGGAAGGACTGTACCTAAAGATGATTTCCTCAGCGGTCGGTCTCATTGTGTTTATGATCGCTTATGTGGGTTACAATACACTGGTAACGCGCATCAACAAGGTGGTGAATAAGATGGAGGCGAATGCGGTAGAGTTCATGGACATTCTCGAACAACCAACGCTGTAACCCATGAATTTTGGAAGAAGAAATAAAGTACATGTGGAGCCTGCGATGTCGGCATTGTCCGACATCATTTTCATGCTCCTCATCTTCTTCATCATAGCCAGTACACTGGCCGTGAATGGAGAGCAGGTAAACTTACCGAAGACATCAACAGGCACCCCCACGCAGTCGACAGTAACCGTAACGATAACCTCTGATATGCGCTATTTGGTGAACAACGTTGAAATGCCCAAGGACGAAGTCGAATTGAAGCTTAAGGCGATTTTGAGTAACTCGGCCGACAAAAAAGTTGTGTTAAATATCGACCGCGACGTACCAACGGGTGACACAATTGAGTTGTTCGCTGTACTGAAGCAAAACGGTTGGAATCCGTTTATCGCAACCAAGCCTAAAGAAGAGTAAAACATCATGGCAAATCTTGTAGAAACCGATCGCAGATGGTCGCTCACGGGGACCTTGTTATTTCACGTCACCATTGTGGGGCTGTTGTTTCTATTGAAATGCGGCAACGGCGGCGGCGGGGGTAACGGCGGTTTGGGCTACACTGGGTTGATGTCGCTCGATGCAGCTGGTCTTGGCACGATGGTCGATGGGCAGGGTTATGTTCCCATGCCGGATCCTATTTTTGAAGAGCCTACACCAGAGGCTTTCGAAGAGGCTAATGCAATAACCGATGACTCTTCACAAGATTCACCCACGATAAGCGATAAGAAGCAGTCGGAGAACCGCAAGTCGGACACACAGGTGCGCAAAGACAACACTCAGCAACAGCAAACGCAGCAGCAAGTATCCAACAACCTTAACAATGCCTTCAATAACGTGAAGGGAGGCCAAGGGAACACCACGGGTACTGGGCAGCAGGGCGACCCGAATGGCAACATTGATGGCCGAGGCGTATTGGGTGGTGGCGGAAGCGCTGGGTCAGGTGGTGGGTTAGGTGGCGGCAACGGCACGGGGAATGGTGTAGGATCTGGTTCGGGCTCGGGCATGAGTTGGAATTTGGGTGGACGCACTCTTCTGAACACTCCCAAAGTTCAAGGCAACGCCCCCGACGAAGGCACCGTGACGGTAGATATTTGGGTAGATGCCAATGGCAACGTTACCAAAGCGATAGCCAATGCCGCAAAGTCGAATACCACTAGTGGTGCTCTTTTTAAGATGGCTGAGGACGCTGCGCGCAAAGCGAAGTTTAACAGTAGTGCTGCAGGCAATGAGCAGAAGGGGACGATTAAGATTACGTTCAAGTTGCACTAGGCCTCGGCTTTGCTTGAGCGAGTGAGTTTCATCTAAAGGGAGATTTACGCAAAGGGAAAATCACGCAAAGTTCGCAAAGGGGTTATTCACGCGGAGAGCGCAAAGGGGGTATACACGCGGAGAGCGCAAAGGGAAAATCACGCAAAGACAGAATCACGCATGTTCGCGAGTCCTTACGTGCCCTGTTCTTTGCTATCCTTGCTCCGTGAATTACCCCCAAACCCTCGAATACCTTTACTCTCATCTGCCCATGTTTCATCGTGTGGGGCCGGCGGCGTATAAGCCTGGGTTGGACAACACGTGGGCATTGCTCGAGCTGGTGGGTAATCCGCAGGTGGGATTGAAAACCGTGCACATAGCTGAGCAAGTTATACTGAGCTCATGGGCTGATGGCGCATTACTCCCAGAACTCGATTTCATCGATGGAATAATCATAGAAGGTGGAGATTTGGCTCCATTCGATACGAATGATGTGTTGGCCTGAAGCAATGTTGCTTGATTTGATGGAGTGCCAATCATTGGCAGAAGCGTTGGCATTCAA
>CAMBPD010000165.1 GCA_945869405.1 Chryseobacterium gleum
TACTGTGTCATCATGGCGGGGGGCATTGGAAGCCGATTTTGGCCGATGAGTCGTACCGCATTCCCAAAGCAATTTCATGATATTCTTGGAGTTGGTCGCACACTCATACAAATGACCTACGATCGCTTCCTACCTATTTGCCCCAAGGAAAATATACTGGTCGTGACCAATGAACGCTACAGGCACCTGGTGCTCGAGCAATTGCCCGATCTAAAGCCCGAGCAGGTCCTGTGCGAGCCCAATATGCGCAACACTGCACCTTGTGTTGCTTATTCGGCTTTTTGGATTGCCGAACGTGAGCCCGACGCAAACATTATTGTGGCCCCAAGCGATCACCTTATTTTGAAAAACGAGGAATTTCTCGAGACCATCCGCACCAGTATTCAGCAAGCAAATGATAGTGGTAACCTGGTTACTTTGGGTATCAAACCGACACGGCCTGACACAGGATACGGCTACATACAATGGGCCGATCAGAAAGGGGCATTCCACGAGACCGTTAAGCGTGTGAAAACCTTCACTGAAAAACCAAGTCTTGAATTGGCAAAGGACTTTTTAGAGAGTGGCGACTTCTATTGGAATTCCGGCATTTTTATTTGGTCGATGCCTGCCATAATGAACGCTTTCGACATTCATCTTCCTGAAATGTATCGCTCTTTTTCCCAAGGTCAGGGTTTGTATGGAACAGCCCAAGAAAAGGCCTTTATTGACAGTGTTTATCCGGCGTGTGAAAATATCTCTATCGACTACGGCATCATGGAAAAGGCCCGTAATGTGAACGTCGTTCTCAGTGATTTTGGCTGGAGTGACCTCGGTACTTGGGGATCCTTGCACTCCCATTTGGAGCAGGATAATCATGAAAATGGTGTAGTGGGAAAAAATGTAGTGTTATACAACTGCGCAGATAATGTGGTGAATGTGCCCGAAGGGAAACTTGCCGTATTGCATGGCCTGAATGGTTACATCGTTGTGGATACGGATGATATTCTGCTCATTTGTAAAAAACAGGACGAGCAGAAAATTAAGCAGTTTGTGAATGACGTGAAGATGCAGAAGGG
Source organism: Chryseobacterium gleum (assembly GCA_945869405.1). Lineage (GTDB taxonomy): Bacteria > Bacteroidota > Bacteroidia > Flavobacteriales_D > Sanyastnellaceae > JAIBBG01. The sequence continues at coordinate 1,059 of CAMBPD010000165.1, forward strand.
AGAAGGGTGGGCGTAGGAATGACCAATGTCCAATGACTAATTTGGTAACGGGAATGCCTTCGCCACACTTGTCACGAGTCATTAGTCACTACTCATTATCTTTGCCGCATGAAAGAAATCAGCTGTTCGTTTTGTGGTCGCAAGAAAAGTGAAGTAAGCATCCTCATTGCAGGAATTAGCGGACACATTTGCGCCGATTGCGCCACACAAGCCAATACGATTGTGGCCGAGGAAGCACGCACTATCCATGTCGATCCCAAGCTCGATGCAGCCCTGCAAGTGCAGAAGCCCATCGATGTGAAAAAGTTCTTGGACGAATATGTTATCGGTCAGGATGAGGCCAAGAAGTTTCTGAGCGTTGCGGTATACAATCACTACAAACGCATTACCAATTCAGCGAAGAAAGACCATCAGTCGGTGGATATCGATAAGTCGAATGTCATATTGGTAGGGGAGACTGGTACCGGAAAAACCCTGCTCGCCAAAACGATTGCACGTATGTTGAAAGTGCCTTTTGCCATTGCAGATGCCACGGTGCTCACCGAGGCTGGCTATGTGGGCGAAGACGTGGAGAGCATTCTCTCTCGCTTGTTGCAAGATGCTGACTTTGATGTAGCGAAAGCAGAGCGAGGAATTGTGTTCATCGACGAGATAGACAAGATTGCTCGCAAGAGCGACAACCCCAGTATCACACGTGATGTGAGCGGTGAAGGCGTGCAACAGGCCTTGCTCAAGTTGCTCGAAGGAGCTACGGTGAGCGTGCCACCGCAAGGCGGACGCAAGCACCCAGAGCAGAAGATGATACAGGTGAACACCAAGAACATCCTCTTCATTTGCGGTGGAGCGTTTGATGGTATCGACAAGATTATTGAGCGACGTGTGAACACCGCCGCCATAGGATATAACAGCAGCAATCACACGGTACACGACGGAAATTGGCTGCAATACATTTCACCGCTCGACCTAAAGCGTTTTGGATTGATACCCGAGCTCATCGGTCGTTTCCCGGTAATTACCTATCTCAACCCGCTCGACGAGGAAACGTTGCGCCGCATCCTCACGGAGCCCAAGAATGCGCTTATAAAACAGTATGTTCGATTGTTTGAGATCGATGAGGTGAAACTCACTTTCGATAAGAAGGTGCTCGATTTTATCGTTGAAAGGGCTCTCGAATACAAGCTCGGAGCACGCGGTTTGCGTTCCATCTGCGAAGCCATCATGACCGACGCTATGTACGAGTTCCCTTCATCGAAAGAGAAGGAATTCAAGGTGACTTTGTCGTATGCACGCGAGAAGTTTTCGCGCAGCAAGCTCAGTCAGTTGAAGGTGGCCTAATCAGCCCACTGGACATTCATTCCACTCCGCGGTCAGCGACGCGCTGCAGCGCGTCCGTATTGGATATTCCCATAACCGGAATATTGTATTGGTTTTTTATGTCGCGTATGCGGTTCAGTTTTGCCTTATAAAACATGTAGGCATGAATCGATCGGTAATCTTTCGAAAATCACTCAACCGAAGTTTCGTTATAACGAAACTTTTTGTATATTCGCCAAGCAATTCTTCGAAGCATGGGGCCGCTTTTTGAAATCCTGTTTCTCGAAGAGGCATTCAACTTTTTGCGTGAGTTGGATAGCAAGCACTATGAGAAAATAATTTACAACATGCGCAGAGCGCAAGTGGAGCTCAACCCGGAGCTATTTAAAAAACTCACGGGAGAAATTTGGGAGTTCAGAACGCTTTACCAAGGTAAGCACTATCGCTTGCTGGCTTTTTGGGATAAGTCAATACCCGATGCTACATTGGTGGTTGCGACGCATGCATTTGTAAAGAAGGAAAGCAAAGTGCCATCGAAGGAGATTGATCGAGCCATGATGTTGCGAAGAAAATATTTTATAGAAAAGTAAAAAAGGATAGCATGAAGACCTACACACTCAACCAAGTCCAGGATAAACTCATAGGAAAAGTGGGCACTCCGGCGCGCGAGAAGTTTGAATACGATCTTCAGATGGAACTCATCGGGAACGCTATTAAGCAAACGCGAAAGGAACGGAAGCTCACACAGGAAGAGCTAGGTCGCCTCATAGGCGTGCAGAAGTCGCAGATATCACGTCTGGAGAGCAATCCTGGCAATGTTACAATCGATACGCTTATTCGCATATTCAATGCATTGCAGGCGAGAATCAAGCTGCAGGTAGAGTTGCCGGGGTGAGTTTGTTTTTTTACCACAGAGGACACAGAGCACACAGAGTTAAACTCCGTGTTCTCTGTGTCCTCTGTGGTGAAACAAACATTGTTATCTTCGCGCATAACAACTTCAATTCACATTACCATGAAAAAACACCTAACTCTAGTTTTAGCCTTGCTCACAATCTTGAGCACTTCCGCTCACGCCCAACTCCCATCTTACCTCCCTGCCGACGGACTCGTAGGCTGGTGGCCTTTTAACGGCAATGCAAATGATGAGAGTGGGAATGGGAATGATGGTGTGGTGAATGGAGCGGTTTTCTCTTCGGATAGATTTGGAAACATAGCATCTTCTGCTCAGTTCGATAGTAATTCTGCTCAATATATTTCAACGAATATTGGTATTCATGACATCTTGACATTTTCATTGTGGTATTCCTGTGATTCCCAAATCAACTACTATCCGACTTTATTGGATTATGGTAATTCGACAAATTCTTCCCTTCCAATTACGAGATATATTGTCCATTTAGCGGGCCAAGAACCATCCTGGATAAATACTTTCACTGGCCGCGCATACATTCAAACGAATGTTGCCAATCAAGGAGATGTGGCCGATAATGAAATTACTACTAATGATGAATGGCACAACTTGGTGTGCATTTTTGTGCCTGGTGAAGCAAGTTATTTATATATCGACGGAATTTACAAGGGCTCTGATCCAATTAGTAATGTAAACGTGTATAATGGAAGTCTTTACTTCGGCCGCGATTACGACGATAATTCAGGGTCATGTTTTGCATGTGGTCGTTATCAAGGTCTCCTCGACGACATCGCCATCTACAACCGCGCCCTCACCGAGCAAGAAATTCAAAACCTCTACACGGCAACCAACACCGGCAACACGGTAGACACCGGCGATGGCGCTTCTCCGCTTCCACAAGGCATTCCATACCAAGCCGCAGCGCGCGACGCGCAAGGACAAGTCATCGCTGATGCTCCCGTGAACGTTCGCTTCTCGTTGCATGAAGGTGCAGTGGATGGCCCAGTTTCGTATAGCGAAACACATGCACTAACCACCAATGGCATCGGCTTGTTCAACACCGTGTTTGGAAACGGCACGCCCGAGCAAAGTGCTTTCGACAGCATCAACTGGGCAGCTACCACCAAGTTCTTACAAGTGGAAGTTGATCTTGGAAATGGCTACGTCGATATGGGCACCACACAATTGCTTTCTGTGCCTTACGCATTCCGATCGGCCCAAGCTGCAAACATTAAAAACGCCGCACTCCCCATTTACCCCGACAACACCGCGGCCCTCGCGGGTGGCCTAGTAGCAGGGGAGATGTATCGCACCGCGACGGGAGACTTGAAAGTGGTATATTAATGGCGAACCGCGAGTGGCGAATTGAAGGCGCTGTATTCACTCGCCATTCGCCACTTATTCTTATCTTCGCCCATAATCCGTAATCCGTAATCCGTAATCTGTCATCTGTCATCCGTAATCCGTAATCGAAATGAAGCAACCTCTACTCCTCATAATCGCCCTCTTGTGCAGCCTTTGCACCAGCGCGCAATCCCTCACCCCAACCGTCATCGCAACCGCGGGCTTTGGCTATTCGTCGCCGGAGCTGCAGGTCGATATGACCGTGGGTGAGACGTTCATCACAACCTTGCAAACACCTGAGGTGATTCTCACACAAGGCTTTCATCAG
>CAMBPD010000166.1 GCA_945869405.1 Chryseobacterium gleum
GCAGGGCAGGAGTGGCTGATTATGGCATTCCTGCCGCTAGCAAAAGGTGGCGCCGTGACCGTACTTCGTCATTAGTACTTAGTCCTTTGCACTTAATCTACCCAACACTTCCCCCGCCAAACTATCCATCCGCGAAAACGCAAACCACCGCTTGCCAAGGTCTTTGATGGAGGCGCCGATGTGGTAGAGTTCCTTTCCGTCAATTAGCAAGAAGCGATCGTGTACCTGCTTGATGCGATGAATGGTGATGGGCGGGTATTGAGCGTTGTGTTTGGTCAGGTCGAGATGAAGCGAAGCAGGAATGCGTTCGGTGTATATGGTAGCGCTCACGTTCTTTTGCCGTTTGGCCAGTTGCAGCAGCACGGTGTGGTCAATGTAGTTGTCGATGAGAATGATGGACTGCTTCGCTCGTGCAACGATGTCGCTGAAAAAGGCATAGGCATCGAAGATTTGGTTTTCGAAGAATATGCCGTGTTTGGGGAGTTCATGCGTCTTAAGCGTTAATTCGATATGTTCAATCCGTTCATTCATTTTGTGGAAATTGCTTTCCAACTGCGCTGTGCGAATGTGCATGGCGTACCCTTTTCTTAAATAGTCATTCAGGACTTTTGTTGCCCACATGCGGAACAATGTGCCCTCGCGCGATTTGACTCTGTAGCCCACGGAAATGATGACGTCCAAGTTGTAGTAATCAACATTCAGAGTTTGGGTTTTTCCTTTAATAGCACCATGCTGTGTGGTAGTCGCAAATTTTGCGACAACCACTTTTTTGTACAGTTCACCTTCCTTGAAAATGTTATTGATGTGCTTTCCGATTGTTTTTACGTCACGATTAAAAAGCACCGCGATTTGATTGCGGTTCAACCATACAGAATCATGAGAAATTCTCACTTCAATGCGCACGGGGATTTCGTTACCCTGGTAGAGTATTATCTCGTTTATGTCGGTGGAATCAGGAAGATTCAAGAGTGTGTTTTCCATGCAGCGAAACTGCTATCGGCCGACGACATTAAAAACCTATAAGTTATTCCGGATATGGGAATAAAAGCAGGTGTGAGGGACGAAGGACGAAGTACGGAAATGGCGCTGTATTTCGTTTGTTGTTCTTGTGCCAAAGCGGATGTCTCCTGCTTTGGAATGCCAGACCCACGCGAAAGTCAGTGTCTTGACTGTACTTTGTCCTTCGTCCTTTCCTTCGCCCTGAGCGCGGCAGGGGGGTCTGATTATGGCACACCTTCTGTCTGCAAAAAGCCACACCGCAACCGTCCTTCGTACTTCGTCATTAGTACTTTCCTTCGTCCTCAGCCCCCAGTCCCCAGTCCCCATTTGTTTAAAACTCCCCACTTTATCAACCGCTCCCGCCCAAAGGGCAGTCGTAAATTCGCTTGTCAAATTTTATCTGAAACAAGCCACCATGGCAGAAGAAGTACACTATACCGAAGACAATATCAAATCGCTCGAATGGCACGAGCACATCCGCCTGCGCCCGGGCATGTACATCGGGAAGCTCGGCGATGGTTCGGCCTACGACGACGGGATATACGTCTTGCTGAAAGAGATCATCGACAACTCCATCGACGAATTCGTGATGGGGCACGGAAAGACTGTCGACATCACCATTAAAGACAATACCGTTTACGTGCGCGACTATGGCCGCGGCATTCCGCTCGGAAAGGTCATCGACTGCGTGTCGAAAATCAATACCGGTGGTAAGTACGACTCGCGCGCATTCAAAAAAAGCGTGGGTCTCAACGGGGTAGGAAGTAAGGCGGTAAACGCTCTCAGTGGCTACTTCAAAGTGGAAAGCGTGCGCGAAGGGGAAAGCAAAGTGGCAGAGTTCAAAAAGGGCAACATCACCAAAGACCACAAAGTGGCCAAGACCGACGCCAAGAATGGCACGTCGATGATCTTCGTTCCCGACGATACCATCTTCCTCAACTTCCAGTTTCGCGCGCAATACGTGGAAAAGCTGCTGTGGAACTACTGCTACCTCAACAGTGGCTTGACCATCGTTTTCAACGGACAAAAATTCAAAAGCGAAAACGGTCTGCGCGACCTGCTCGCTGCCAATATGAGCGAGGATCAACTCTATCCTACCATTCACCTCAGAGGCGACGATATCGAAGTGGCCATCACCCACACCAACAGCTACGGCGAAGACTATTATAGCTTTGTCAATGGGCAGTATACTACACAAGGCGGTACCCACCATGCGGCATTCCGCGAGGCGTATGTGAAGGTCATCCGCGACTTTTATGGGAAGGATTATGAGGCCGTCGACATTCGCTCGAGCATCACTGCGGCTGTGGCCGTGAAAGTGGTTGAACCGGTGTTTGAATCACAGACAAAAACCAAACTCGGGTCCAACGAAATTGAGCCAGGGGGAAAAAGCATGAAGGCGTTCGTACTCGAGTTTCTTCAAAAGGAACTCGACAACTACCTGCACAAAAACGCAGATGTTGCTCAGGCGTTGCAAAAGAAAATAATGCAGAGCGAACGCGAACGCAAAGAGCTGCAAGGCATCCAAAAGCTCGCCCGCGACCGTGCCAAGAAGGCCAACCTGCACAACAAGAAATTGCGCGATTGCAAAGTGCATTTCAACGAGAACAAGCCGGAAGCCCCCGAAACAACCATCTTCATCACCGAGGGCGATAGTGCCAGTGGTTCTATCACTATCTCGCGCAATGCCATCACACAAGCGGTGTTCAGCCTGCGTGGCAAGCCGCTCAACACCTACGGCATGACCAAGAAGGTGGTCTACGAAAACGAAGAGTTCAACCTGTTGCAAGCGGCACTCAACATCGAGGACGGCCTAGAAGATCTGCGCTACAACCGCATCGTCATCGCTACCGATGCCGACGTGGATGGTATGCACATACGACTGCTACTCATCACCTTCTTCCTCCAGTTCTTCCCCGACTTGGTGAAGCACGGACACTTGTATGTGCTTACAACACCGCTCTTCCGCGTGCGCAATAAAAAGGAGACGATATACTGCTACAGCGATCCCGAACGACAAGCTGCCATTGCCAAGCTAGGTGTACGCCCCGAAATTACCCGCTTTAAAGGGTTGGGTGAGATATCGCCCCATGAGTTCAAAGCGTTCATTGGTCCGGACATTCGCCTGGAACCTGTCGTCATCGGAAAAGACTCACACCTCAAAGAGATGCTCGAGTTTTACATGGGTAAAAACACCCCCGACCGTCAGGAATTCATTATCAGAAACCTCAAAGTAGAGAAGGACGCGCTCACGCAAACGCCCGCCGCGAAAGAGGAAGTTATAGAAGAATAAGAAGCAATAGCACTATGTCAGAAGACATCGAAAATATCAACGGAGAAACCGAAGACAACAACCTGGGCAATGTGATTCAGGTGCAAAACCTCTACGAAGGTTGGTTTTTGGATTACGCCAGTTACGTAATCCTCGAACGCGCTGTGCCGCATATCCACGACGGATTGAAGCCTGTTCAACGCCGCATCTTGCACTCGCTGTGGGAGATGGATGATGGCCGATTCAACAAGGTGGCCAACGTGATTGGCAACACCATGAAGTATCACCCACACGGAGATGCTTCCATAGGCGATGCATTGGTGCAAATAGGGCAGAAGAACATCTTGCTCGACACACAAGGTAACTGGGGAAATATATTCACCGGCGACAGTGCTGCTGCGGCTCGTTATATCGAAGTGCGCCTCAACAAGTTTGCGCAAGAAGTTGTTTTCAACCCGAAGACTACCACTTGGCTCAATAGCTACGATGGCCGTAATAAAGAGCCTGAAACCCTTCCTGTAAAGTTTCCGTTGCTGCTTGCCCTTGGAGTAGAAGGTATTGCTGTGGGGTTGGCGTGCAAGATTTTGCCGCACAACTTCAACGAACTCATCGATGCAAGCATTGACCTCTTGCGAGGTAAACGCACACACCTCATGCCCGACTTCCAAACAGGGGGCATGGCTGATTGTACGGATTATAATCGTGGCTTGCGCGGCGGCAAGATTCGCGTGCGCTCGCGCATTCGAAAAGACGATAGAGAAAAGACGCTCACCATTACCGAGATTCCATTTGGTACTACAACAGTGAGCCTCATCGACACGATTTTGAAGGCCAATGAAAAGGGTAAAATCAAAATCAAAAAAGTTGAAGATATTACCACCGACAAGGTGGAGATTATTATACACCTGGCACCTGGCACTAGTCCAGATAAAACGATTGATGCGCTCTATGCCTTCACCGATTGTGAGGTGAGCATTTCGCCCAACTCGTGCGTGATTTCGGAAGAGAAGCCGCTGTTCATTGGCGTCGATGAGTTGCTCAAGATTTCGACGGAGCATACCAAAGACCTCATCGAGCAGGAGTTGAAGATTGAACTCGGCGAATTGAACGAGCAATGGTTCTTCTCTTCGCTCGAAAAGATATTCATCGAAAAGCGCATTTACCGCAAGATTGAAGAGTGTGAGTCGTGGGAAGAAATTCTCGACACCATTCACAAAGGTTTGAAGCCACACGTGAAGGACTTCTTCCGTGAAGTGACTGACGACGATGTTACGCGCCTCACGGAAATCCGCATCAAGCGTATCTCGAAGTTTGACGCATTCAAGGCCGATGAGCTCATCAAGAAACTCGAAGGCGACATCAAGAATGTCCAGCTCAAGCTCGACCAGTTGGTGGATACCTGCGTTGACTACTTCAAAGAATTGAAGCGCAAATACGGCAAGGACAAAGACCGCAAAACTGAACTCAAGCAGTTCGACGTGGTGGAAGCTGCGAAAGTGGCCATTGCCAATGCGAAGCTTTACGTGAATTACGCAGAAGGCTTCATCGGTACAGGACTCAAGTGCGATGAAGG
>CAMBPD010000167.1 GCA_945869405.1 Chryseobacterium gleum
AGTCGAACCGCATCGCCATTCTCGATTTTCGTGCTCACGCTCATCGGTGTGTCCATTGCGTCTCGCAAACAACGCGGTGGCATCGGAGCGCATCTCATGCTTGCCGTAATCATCGGTTTTGTCTTTGTGTTTATTTCTCGCATGACCACAGTAAGTGCCATGAATTTGGGTTTCCCAGCTTGGCTTGCAGTGTGGGTGCCCAATGTGATTTTCATGGGTGTTGGTTTGTGGTTATACTCGAAGGCCCAGAAGTAAAAAGCGTGAAGCAATCGCTAATTATCGTGTAGATTTTATCCAAGAGGCAATTATCGCAGAGCATTTGGGTGCGTAGGTGCGATTGATGTGATGGCCATCGTTGAATACCATTTCTTTCTGCAGTGGTTGCATGTTGAAATAAGGCACGCCGAACGAGTCTGCTATCGATGTGATGAGTGAATCGAAAGCGGGATAAAAATCTTGTTCTATTTCGAAAATTGTCTCCGAAACAGGCAGACGAACCAAGTACACCTTACCCCTATTGTTCAGTCGTGAGATTAGTTTAGTCATTTCATCGACTCTGTAGTTGGCGATGCTCGATTCACTTAGCGATTTTCGAAATCCTTCCGCTTTGCCTTTGGTTCGGGTTTCTATTTCTGTTGAATCCAGCGTTCGCATAACTTCAATCCATCCGTCTTCATGACCTGTTATAGAACTGTTTTTTCTCCAGCGGCTGTAGGCGATATTCCCCCAACTTTGATTGTAGTCTTTCGCTATGTATTCGATGTTGGGGTATCCGTTGAAAAAGTAAAGTTTGTTTAATATCTGTTTTTCTTCTGGGAATTCTTCTTCACCCGTGAGTGAGTCCGTCATGATGCGAAGCGACCAAGGGTCTACGCTAAGAATAAATAGTCCTGGAGTTGATGAGTCTTCCGCTAGCTTCTCTTCGATGGCATGGCTATATACACTTCCATAGGGTGATGTTGACCCATTGAATGCAAAATTCAGTATGTCGATTCCCAGTGAGTCCTTCAATACTTCGGGCATGATAGCTTGTGAAGCGCGTGACGTGCCGATGATAAGACTGTGTTGTCTTTGGCTGCTGCATTTGTAGAAATAAATGAGAGCTGTGCCATCCACAAGAGGTATCATAGCGGCGTGCGCGGCCATGGCTATTAGCGCTACGATGAAAAGTTTGCGTATGAATTTTCCTGTTTCCATTAAAACTGAGCGTAGATGAATCCTGATGCCGAAAATTCGCTGAAGATGAAAGTCGCAATCATTACCGCTCCATAAATGAACCAGCGAGAAGGTGAGTTCAGGCGTTCAATGCTAAGGCCATGTTCTTCCTTTCTGTTTATCCATTCCAGAACAAAACAACTGCAGATCAGCATCCAGTATATGCCATTTGTGATGCCCAGTACCTCGGCCAAATCGGGCTTTTGCAGAGCACGGGAAAAAAGGTATCCGACTTCTGTAAACGATCTTGCTGCCGGGATGTTTCGGAACAAAAGCGCGGTAATGCAGACCAAAAGAAAGAGCAATACCATGCGCATGATAGTCTTGAATTGTTTTTTTTCGGATGTGGCACCGAGGTCAATACCTCTCCCTCGCAGCACAATGGGCAAAAAGTAAATGGCTTGCAGTAATCCGTAAAGTATGTAGCCCAACCGCAGGCCGTGCCATACGCCCACGGTAAGAAATGCAGCGCAAATAGCGATGAATGTACCCAATCGATTTAGTTTTCTTAAAATGAAAGAGACTGGAGTGTACACATAGTTCATGATCCATGATGTGAGCGAAATATGCCAACGTTTCCAGAATTCGCTGATGTTGGTTGCAAAAAAGGGGAACGCAAAATTATTGGTGATGCGTATTCCGAAGCCTTTCGAAATCCCACATGCCATATCGGAGTATCCAGAGAAATCAGCATAGATATACACCATATTCATAATTGATGCGAGTAAAACATTTACCCCAGAGATACTGTCGGGATGTGCATAGAGGCTTTTGTAGAAAAGCAAACAATGCGTGCTCACGACCATTTTCTTGAAAAATCCCCACAGAAACTGACGCATGCCGTCGGTCATGAGCGCGGCATTGAAGGTACGATATTGAATGAGCTGTGGGGTAAATTGTTGCACTCGTTCAATGGGCCCAGATACTAACTTCGGAAAATAGAAGAGATAGATAGCAAAGGATAGAGGGTTGCTTTCAGGCTCTGTTTCTTCGTTGTATACATCGATCCAATACCCAATAAGTTGAAAGGTGAAAAAACTTAATCCGAGGGGTAGAAGGATTGCGGAAGGAAGAATTGTTCCCGTGTGAAAGAGGGATTGGATGCTAGCTAATAATTCATTCAGGTATTTGAAGTAGGCTAGGGTAAGAACGTTGAGCAAGCAGCCAAAATAGAAGAACCATTTCTTGAATTGTCCTTCTTCAAGACGATGCATTCTCTTCACTAAAATATAATTGACGGCTCCGGAAATGGCAATTACGCAGGCGGATTTCACATCGTTGCATACCAGAAAAATAATGCTACCAAAAAGGAGTAGGCTATTCTGAGCACTTGCACGCTTGGGTATGACGAGCCAATATGCGATGAGCAAAAGAGCGATGAATGGAAAGAAGGCGAGCGAATTGAATGACATGCTTTCGCGAGGTCTAGGCTTTTACAATTTTGAAGTAATCAACTCAATAAGGTTTCCCATGTTTTTGAGTTTGTTTATTTCCTTTAGTCTGAATTGAACTCCAAACTCTTTTTCGATTTCAGTAAGGATTACCATGTGAGTAAGGGAATCCCATCCCTCAACCATTTGCGCGGTAAGTTCGTTATGTATTTCAAACCGGTCGTGTTTCAGAACGCGTTTTAGGATTGAACGAATTTTTTCGATGATTGATTGATTGTCCATGCCAGTTACCGTATCGTTTTTTGAAGCATCCACTTTTCGTGAAAGGGGAGTATTTGCGGGTTCATTTCAGGCGAATATACTGCCTTTTGAAACGGCCTATATCCCATGCGATGATACACACGCAGGGCCGGTGTGTTGTTTGCGTATAGCTGCACTTCGCCAAGTTGAAGCTCTTGATTTACGAGCTTCGCATGATCAATAAGAAATTCTATAAGTTTGTCGATGAGTTGGTTTCCGCGATGCAGCGGGTGCACATAAGCATATTCTATTTGATGCGAACCAATGGTTCGGGTGAGTTGAATTTGATTGAGAAGACTTTTGTGCTTTTGAAGTGATGGAATGACGTCAACTCCAAAGCCATACATCAGCAGATTCGATTTCAACGTTGTTGAAGGTTGTTGGTCTTCGTTGGCGCCTTCTATCCAGCCGCAAAATGCAGCTACGGGTTGGTCGTCTATTGTTGCTAGTGCAAATTCTGTTGTTGAAAATTCACATCCTTCGATTTCCTCCCGAAGAATTTTTGCAAGTCCAATTCTTATTTCACTTTCGGGAAGGCCAAGCAGGTTGCCAAGTCCACAATGATCAGTTCCGCTTTTCTCAGCCTCGATAATGGTGTCAATTAGAAATGGAATATCGCCTTGATGCGCAAATCGAAAATTATAGGGCATGTGCTGTAAATTTCTGTTTGATGATTTTGCGGTCAATCTTGCCATTTACATTAAGAGGAAACTCGTCCATGAAGTAAATGGTCTTCGGAATCATGTAGGCTGGAAGTGATTTTTTGAGTGTTTCTTTCAATTCAGCCTCATCCAGGTTGGCTTTTTCAATTACTAAAAAGATCTCATTGATACCTTGCGTGTTTTCCATCGTAAAGGCAACGGCACTTGTTTTTTCGGTGAGCGCTTTTTTTGCTTGAAACTCTACTTCAGAAAGTTCAACACGGAATCCTTGGATTTTTACTTGGGTGTCTTTTCTGCCGGCATACATCAGCTGTCCCTTTTCCGATAATCGGCAAAGATCTCCTGAACGATAGTAGCGAATGGATTCCTCACCGTTATGGTAGTTGAAGAATGCCGTTTCATTTAGCTCCGTGTTGTTCAGATAACCAGGTGTAAGTTGTTTTCCGGAAAGGCAAAGTTCACCAATCTCATTGATTGCGGCGGGCGTGTCATCATCGTTCATGACTGTGCAAATTGAATGGGTCATGGAGGCGCCAATGGTAAGTATTCCGTTGTGATGCGGATTGTCACTATTACGAACGTAGGTGTAGTATGTACAAAAGATTGTGTTTTCTGTAGGTCCGTATACATTGTCGATTCGTGCGTTGGGAACGCAGGCAGACCATTCATCGAGAACATCAAGGTGTAAGGCCTCACCGCAAAAGAGGGAGTAGCGCATCGCAGGGCAATCAATCTCCTTGAAGTAGGGCCTGAGAAAGTTCAACATGGAAGGCACCATCAACGCAACGGTGAGTTGCTGTTCATCCATCAGTTCAAAGATGTATGAGAATTTTATTCGGCCTTGAGGGATGGTATACACACACGCGCCGTGCAGCTGTGGTATTAAGTAAGACATAACGGAGAGGTCGAAAGTGAGTTCGAACATTTGTAGAACACGATCCTCTTCGGTTAACGTATAGCCCATGCGATAAAAAGCATCCGTGAAAGCGGCTATGTTGCCGAAAGTAATCGGCACACCTTTGGGCACACCCGTAGTTCCTGAAGTGAATAGAATGTATGCAGTGCTATTGTCGTCTTGAACAAATGCTGAAGCTCTTTCGAGCATTCGATATATATCCTGCTCGTTGGCATCGGGCCAAATGGTAGCTTCGGAGGAGTCAATGATTCCAGCGAGTGCAACTTGATTTTTAATACGGTTGTTAAGGTCTGCCGGGCTGTTGGGGTTAAGCGGAACATAGTT
>CAMBPD010000168.1 GCA_945869405.1 Chryseobacterium gleum
CATGCTTTCACCCACTAGCGCAATGCCGGCCCCCAATTCGCCTGCCAAGCCCAATCCCGCAAAGAATCGAATGACGGCATACGTGTCTACATCTTGCACAAAGCCATTGCATACATTCGCGATGGAGTAAATCACTATCGACCCGAACAATACTGCAACACGACCTTTTCTATCGGCAATGATTCCGCTCAACACGCCGCCAATCATCATACCTAGCATCTGCATTGAAAGTAGATATTCGCCTGCACGTGTCAAGGCTTCGCCACTCAACCCCAGTTCTTTCAGCGATGACACGCGGTAAACGTTGAACAAGAATATGTCGAACGTGTCAATGAAAAACCCTAATCCAGCTGCGAGCACGACAATGTTGAAAGGGGAGTGGTGGGTTTTTCCGTTCACTGGCGTGTCGATTTTTTTATGCGAATACTTGCAGTTGAGCGTGCCTGCATGCCGCACTATGCATTCGTATACACAAATATAGGAGGGTTGAACGAGGTCACTGCCTGACCTAAGCGGCAGCGCGTAATTATATTTACCCACATGAAAACACTGATCAGGAACATCTTCGTTTTGGTATGCGCGGCCATAGTTGGAGCCATATGCAACGGTCTACTCGTGCAAGTGGGAGGGCAGGTTGTTCCTCCGCCTGCGGGCTATGATTTCACGACTGAAGAAGGACTCGCCGCGGGAATGGCTTTTATGGAGCCCAAACATTTTGCGTTTCCCTTCTTGGCGCACGCCGTGGGCACTCTCATTAGCGCATTGATTATAGGACGCTTTGCGGCTTCGCGCGCGCCGATGCTCGTCTCGCTGGTGAGCTCGCTCTTCTTTATCGCTGGTGTATACATGGTGATGATTCTACCGAGCCCCCTGTGGTTCAATGTGCTTGATCTGGCGTTGGCCTATTTCCCTATGGGGTATCTCGGTTATAGGATTGTTATACGTCATTCTTGAGCGACATTGATAACACGAACATTTGAAATAAATAATTGGTTTTACTTTGCAAAAAAATTGCAACCTAAATACTATGAATGAACTTTACAAAAAAAGATGATGAATATAATAATAACAAAGTTTGCGGTCATTTTCTTGTTGTGCTTACAAAGCATCAACTCAAACGCACAATGCTGCAATTACAAATTGCTTATGCAGGATAGCTATGGTGATGGTTGGCAAGGCGCTACAATTCAAGTATTAATAAATAACTTATCTGTTGGATCCTACAGCGCAAGTAATTTCGAAACCATAGTGCCTTTCTCCGTATGTAACGGGGATAGTTTGGATTTAATTTATACCGCTGGCATATATGAAAACGAAAATACATACCAATTGCAGGATTCCTTATGGAATTTGGTTTTCCAAGATGGTCCTTATCCAGATACTGGTAACGTTTTCTCATCAATAGGAAACTGTAATACCCCTCTGCTGCAGGGTAGTCACCCATGCACAGCAATTCCGATAGACACAGGTCAATGTATTTTTACAGATAATACAGGTTTTCCTGGATCCGGTTTGATTCCAAATTGCGGAAGCTATGTGGGTGGCGATATGTGGTTTAGCATGCAAGTTCCTTCTTCGGGCAATTTGAGTTTTGAAACCGACAGTGGTAGTATAAATGATACCGGCATAGCTGTGTGGACAGATAGCACATGCACTAATCCGTACATTATAGGTTGTGATGATGATGGAGGCAATGGATATTATTCCTTTCTTTTTTTATTTGACCTAACTCCCGGGCAAACTATTTATATACAAGTATGGAAGTGGGGAGGAGGCACAGGTTCATTTGAACTTTGTGTAAATGATTTAGGAACTGTAGTGATTGACAGTTCAGAAATTCCAATTGTAATGATAAATACTTTAGGACAAACAATTATTGAGAACACAAAAGTGAACTGCGTTATGGATATTAAATACAACGGTGCGGGTAACATTACTTACATAAGCGATAGCGCGAATATCTACAGTGGGAATATAGGAATTGAAATTCGTGGACTTACATCTGCTTACTATCCACAGACTCCGTATGGAATTGAAACTCGCGATTCTGTGGGAGCTAATAATAATGTTTCTATTTTAGGTATGCCTACAGAAAATGATTGGGTTTTGTTGTCTAATTTCAACGACCGCTCACTTATCAAAAATCTAATGTCTCTCAAAATTTTTGGAGAAATGGGCAATTATAGTCCTCGAGCGCAACTATGCGAAGTGATTATTGACAGCTCATACAAAGGTATTTATGTAATTGGAGAAAAAATAAAACGCGATGCAAATCGTGTTGATATTGCTAACTTAACCGCTACTGATACAACTGGCGATGACTTAACAGGTGGTTACATTCTTCAACAAAATTATTGGAACGCAAGCAACAGTTTTCAATCTAATTATTCTCCTATAGACCATCCCGGTTTTGATGTTCACTTTGTGTATGAATATCCTGACGCGGCTACCATTCAAACTGCACAAAAGACATACATTGCTTCTTATATTGACAGCCTTGAAACAGCACTCTATAGTACCAATTTTGCCGACCCATTAACCGGATACCGAAAATATTTGGATGTAAATTCCTTTATTGATGATTTTCTTGTCAATGAGTTAGCGAGAAGTGCAGATGGGTTTAAAAAGAGTGTTTTTTTTCATAAAGACAAATATTCAAACGGTGGTAAACTTAAAGCAGGACCCGTATGGGACTTCGATTGGGCATGGAAAAATATGGCTGGTGTTTGTACCTACTTCGAAGGATATTCAGGTGCCGGTTGGGCGCATCAAATCAATGATTGCTTTACTGATAATTATTCAACAGGTTGGTATGTTCGTTTGTTGCAGGATAGCACATTTAGCAATGAACTTCGATGCACCTACGAGAACTACAGACAAACGATGTTAGACACAACAAATCTTTTCTCATACATTGACAGCATAAGAACGCTTGTTCAAAATGCACAGGCAAGACATTTTCAAAAATGGCCAATACTTGGAATGAGCGGACCCGCACCCGATTTTGGACCTATTGCCACCACTTACAATGCAGAGTTAGATTCACTAAAAAATTGGATTAGCATTAGATTGCAATGGCTTGATGCCAATATTCCCGGACTTTGTACTACAACAGGTGTAACAGAAACGGATTTATCCACCACCTGGAATTGTTATCCTAATCCTGCAAGTGATTATTTAAATATTAATTTTTTCTTGCCATCAACAACGAAAATATCCGTTCGTTTGTTTAATTATTTAGGTTCAGAAGTTTTGTCAACCACGCCAATAATGCAAAGCGCCGGGCATCATTCACTAAAACTCGAAACCCAAACTCTTTCAAATGGTGTTTACATTATAAATTTTGAAAGAGGGAAAGATGTTGTATCAAAAAAAATAATTATCCTGAAATAATATTTTTTTTTGTCATTACAGCTAGACTCAGGCGACACCATCTCGGCTCAGCCGAGATCGAGCATCAGCACGAACGCATAACAAGGGTTTGGCAAAAGTGGCGGTTCAGTGCTCCGTCTCGGCTGAGCCGAGTTGGTGAAGATCGTCACCTTAGCCAAGCCGTAAACCGGTAGGTGCAAATGACGCTGTTCTCTAAGCCCCTTTGCCGCAAGTGCCACACGCCCATGCGCACGTTCGGCAAACCAGTGAGGGTAAATCGGTTTTCCCAGTCAGCACTGAACGCCGTTAAAACTCAGCAGAAACTTCCACGGCAATCGTTTTTCCGCTGACGGGATGCCTGAATTCAATGCGCTCTGCATGCAGATGCAATCGCTCTGAACGCTGCCCATACAAATCGTCGCCTACGATGGGGATATTCAACCCCAAGGAATGTGCAGCATGCACACGCAGCTGATGGGTTCGTCCGGTAACCGGGAAAAAGTATACTTTGGTGCGGCCACCCTTGCGCTCGATGACCTTCCAGCGCGTTTGAGCAGGTTTGCCGTGCTCATAGCACACCCTCTGGCGTGGACGATCATCCAAGTCTACGCGCAACGGCAAATCAATCCATCCTGCGTTTTCCTCGATAGTCCCTTCTAACAGTGCAACGTAGCGTTTTTTCACTTCACGCTCCGCGAATTGACGCTGCAATTCTTTGAAGATGTCCATTGTTTTGGCCGCTATCAGCAATCCAGAGGTCGACATGTCTAATCGGTGAACAACGAGCGGTCCAGTCGCTTCTGGATAGCGCTTGCTCAATCGCGTCAGCACGGAGTCTTCCACTAGCTTTCCCGGTACAGATAAAAATTCGTGGGGTTTGTTGATGATCACAATGTGTTCGTCTTCCCACACTACCGTGAGGTCTTTTCCTTCTGCCCGATTTTTCAGCATGGGATTTTCATCCATCGCGATGCCCTGCAGCATATGCCCCAAAATGGGCTCACACTTTCCCTTGCAGGCAGGGTAGTAGTGACCGTGAATGCGCACTTCCGTTCTCGGTGATTGTCCCCACCAAAACTCCGCAAGGGCGATGGGTTCGAGGTGATTCAGAAAGGCGTATTGCAATAATTTCGGGGCGGCACATTCGCCAGCACCTGCCGTGGGTCGGCCCTCTGGAGTATACTTGAAGATGTCGCCTACACTTCTTTTTTCCAAGGAGCGGTTCACGAAGTAAAATGCATCGAAGATGGCGTCTTGCAGAGCTGCTGACCTGTTTTTCCGTTCTTCTTTCAGCGCATCAATCTCCGCTTGTAAGAGGGCCACATCACCTTTCAAACGTTCTTCTTCAGCCAACCATTGCTTGCGGAGTTGCTTCAGTTGGTAGTGGTCATTGATACTCTCGTTGTTCAGCTTCTTGATTTGCTCTTCGAGC
>CAMBPD010000169.1 GCA_945869405.1 Chryseobacterium gleum
TCAAAGGGTGGGGGTAGAGTTGTAAACTTTTCTGGTTTTCGCGATTCCAACTCCGGAGGGGCTGACTTTATCACATCACACTCATTGAGACCCTCGTCGTATAAACTCAAAATACTCCTTCAACACAGGACTGTTTTCCAAGCGAGGAGTATTGACTTCGAGAATAGCGCAGTTGCTTTGGGCATAAAGCCACGACAAGCCGTCGGTGAGCGATTGTGCATCGTGCGCGCTTTGAAATGAAATAGTATACATGGCGGCTAAGCCTGCTGCACTGCGTGTGTGGGCGGTTTCAAAATAGGTTTCCAATGCTTGTGAGTCTGGGTCGGGTCCGTCGATGATGCGGAATATTCCGCCACCGCCGGTGTTGACTATAATAATCCGAAGGTTCGTTTTAGGCAGGTTATTCCAAAAGGCATTGCTATCGTAGAAGAAGGCAATGTCGCCGCTTATCAAGGTGGTGAGCTTGCCTGAAACATGCGTAGCTCCTATGGCTGTGCTGGTGCAGCCATCGATACCGGCCACACCGCGATTGCCGAAGTAGCGCAGGTCGGGGCGGGCGTCGTGCAATAATATATAACGCACGGCTGAGCTGTTACCCATTTGTACGTCGCTGCCCGCGGGGAGCGCTGGTTGTATTTGATTAAACGCTTGCAAGTCGCTCCACGGCGCCTGAGTCATGAATTCGCTCGCTGCTTGCGCTGTAATGCTGTTCCATCGCAAAATAGTTTCGCGGTAGGAAGAGCTTATACCGGCATCTGCTCCATTCATATTCTCAAAGAACTCGGTTGGGGTGAGAGGTATCACCTTGCTGAGCTTCTTCACGGTATCGAGTCCTTCACCGCTGATGTCGACATGCCAGTGCTCGCATTTCCCCTTGCGCAAAAGGGCTTTTATCTTTCTCGAAATGAGGTTGTGACCCACTGTAATAAGCAGGTCGGGTTGCAGGTAGGCCTTGTCCTCATCGTTTAACCCGGCCAGAAAACGGTCGATGGTGGTTACGAACGAATCGTCGGCCAGATTGCTGTGTGCCTCGGTGAAAACGGCTACATTGCTTCGTTTGCCAAACACAGTTATCGCTTTCAACAGAATGGCATCTGACTGCATTTGCCCGGCTAAAACCATCACCTTTTTCGAACCTGATACACTGGCTTGCAGTGTAGTCGATTCCTTTTCTGCCAATCGAAGCTGCGCATTCGCGCGATTGATCATCTTGGCTGTTTGTTGCGTTGTCTCCGCAAGATTGTAAAGCGGCTCGCGCAATGGAAAATTGATATGCACCGGACCTCTCACGCCTTCATTGGCAAGGCGCATGGCCTCGTCCATGATGCGCACGTTGTACCACACCAAGTCTCCTTCCGACGCTTCTTCAGCGATTTCGTAGGAGGCTTTGATGTAATTGCGATACACGTCGCGCTGCCGAATGCTTTGTCCTTCGCCTTGGTCGATCCACTCGAAAGGCCTGTCGGCTGTAACTACCAGCAAAGGCACACGTTGGTAATAGGCCTCGGCTATGGCAGGTGCGAAGTTGAGGGCCGCTGTTCCACTGGTGCAAATGATAAGCACCGGATGATTAAGTTGCTGAGCCATGCCCAGTGCAACAAAAGCAGCACTCCGTTCATCCACAATGCTGTGCACTCGAAAGCGCTTATCGTGCGCAAGGCTAATACTGAACGGAGCGTTTCTGGAACCCGGACAAATGATGACTTCCCGAATACCGTGCTGATCCAGTAATTGAATGAAGTCTTGAACCGGTTTCTTATCGGAAATCATGGGGCACGAAAATACGCAGCGACTATACTCACAGCGTTGTCAGTTGTGAAAAATAGGAGAGGGTGTAGGAGGTGGCGTAACCAATATGGTTTGGTTCGTTGATGCTATGCATCCTGAACCAAGTGTTACTGTTACGCTGTATGTGGTGGTGGTTGCGGGCTGCACCAGAATGGAACTAGCTGCTTGTCCTGTATTCCACGCATAGGTTCCTCCGCCTTGTCCAGTGAGTGTAACCTGCTCGCCGGCGCAAATGCTGGTATCCGAAGCTATGATCTGTGCATTGGGTGATTCCACAACCAGTACAGCACTTTGGTCGGTGGCATTGCAAGGCGATTGTCCGATAGAGTAAGAGATTGGGAAAGTTCCAATTCCACTTGCCTGTGGATCAAAAACACCTTCTGCAGTTACTCCCGTGCCTGTCCATGTTCCACCTGCATCGACCGCAACGATTTGAATTGGGGTACTGTTGAAACAGAGGGGAGCAGGGTCTATAATTGTAGGGTTTGCCGGGCCCGATTGCGCATTGGGCAAAGGACCCAATTGAAGATTGAAATTGTCGGAAGGCCCGTTGAGCCAGTCCTCCACGATAATCATGATGGTTTGACCGGCAGTTACTATTGGTGATGGCACTGTCGACGGGCATGGAAATGCGTTGCCGAATTGATTGCAGCCTGATGAGAAATCGGCATAGTTGCATCCAATCTCATTTGCGATGTCTTGAACCGCTTCGCACGGAGGCACTCCGTTGGGAATATTAAAAACAGATACATCTAAAAAGCCTAGCGTTGAATTACCTTCAATGAGCAGACTTAAGGGGCCTGTGGTAGAAATGTTAACGAGTATATAGGCAAACTGAGAATTAAAATACAAGTTTTGGCACGAACTAACTTGCTCACCGATAGGACCAAAATTGAAGGGGCCGGCAGTGTTCTGACACAATATAGTATTCGTATTGCATCCATTGTCGCACTCAATGGTGAGCGGCGTACAAATGGTATTGTCTGCACAAGGCGCTTCATCAATAAGTATTAAAATAGTCCCTGTAAAAGTTGCTGTATATGCCACTTGCGACTGTGTTCCGCAAAAGTCGTCGTTGAAATCGAGAATCAAACTTCCGGTTTCATCATAAACAGTAATGACCGTATTAAAGTCGGTATTTCCGCACGTTGAGATGGTGTAGGTATTTCCCGATTCAACGTCCAACAGAATGCTTTGCCCTCCCGTAATGCAATCAACAGTGGTAGTTGAAGGACAATCCGGAGTAAGATGATCAATTATGACATTGTCATTTCCACAGCCTACCGGAGCTTGTGAATCGCAAACAACAACAACCTGTGTACAAACTGCGGTGGGGTTGCACGGCGATTCATTGAGAAGGAGCTGCACCTGCCCGGTGTAGTCCGCTGTCCATGTAATGGACGATTGCAATCCACAAAAATCATCGTTGAAATCAATCAGGGTAAATCCGGATTGATTGTAGAGCGTAAGCACAGTGTTAAAGTCATTCACTCCGCATGTATAGAAACTATACGTATTGCCTTGCACCACATCTATAAAAACGCCCTCACCACCATATAAACAAGGAATAATGTATTCGCCGGGGCAAACAGGTGTAATTATGTCGACTAGAATATTCTCATTTGGGCAACCTGCAAACTCATAAGGGTTGCATTCGAAATCAAATTCGATGCACTCGATGGATACATCGCATGGATACTGGTTGATTTGTGCGTAAATGATTCCGGAGAAATCGGCCACCCAAGTAACAGTAGATTGCAGGAAACAGTCATCATCATTGAATGCAAGAATAGTTGTTTGGTCATCAGCGAAGACCGTTATCTGCGAATCAAACATAACGTCACCGCAAGTTGTGAATGTGTAGACATTTCCAATTACAACTTCTAGCTCAATAGATTCACCGCCCACAAGACAAGTGTTATCATGATCAGGGCAATCCAACAGAAATGATTCTGTAATTTGATTTTCAAAAATACAATCTTGTGCCCACAGCACACCAGGCACCATGAAGAGTGCCCAAAACATCAGTTGATAGAATCGCTTTACGTGCAAAGTAAAATGGTCTAGATTGTAAGGCGTAGTGGTGACCGAAAGTAATCAATTTTCTAATCTCAAGGGTTTGATTAATATCAGATTGAAGAAAGGGAAGTCAAATTTTGTCCAATATCTTCTCCAACAACACGAGGTCCAACCAGCGATCGAATTTGTAGGCTACCTCGTGTAAGTGCGCGGCTTGCGTGAACCCTTCCTGTTGGTGGAGCCGAATGCTCGTGTGATTCTCTGCATCGATTCCACCGATGAGTACGTGGACGCCTCTGTTTCGAGCTTCTTGCTCGATAGCTTTCAACAGCAACCTTCCAATTCCACGCTGTTGAAACGATGGATGCACATACACCGAATGCTCCATGGTGGTGCGGTAGGCTGCACGTGCGCGAAACACTCCGTAGGTGGCAAAGGCTGCTACTTGTCCATCCACATCCGCAATTATAACGGGATAATCACCTTCCATTTTTTGTGCCCACCAATGCTGTATGTAAGCTTCATCGAACGCACTGTATTCATAGATGGCAGTTGTGTTTGCGATGGCTTCGTTGTAGATGGCCAGAATATCCGACAGGTCATGATTAGTGGCGGGTCTCAAAACAGGGTGTACATCTTTTATCATCGGACAGGCAGACTTGGCATATTTTTTAGCAAGTTTGTGTCAAATTAAATCCAATTTATCATGAAAGCATTCAAGAATTTTTGTCTGATACCCTGTCTGGTCCTTTTACTAGCTCTTCAAGCATGCAAGTCGACCTCCCCGATGGGCGAAAAAGTGAAGGAACCATTTTCCGGCAATAAATACGAAAGCTCCTCACGGTATTACCGCGCCAAAGGCAAGGGAGACAGTTCCGACGAGAACATCGCCAAGAACAAAGCCGATCTTCAAGCGAAGAAGGAGTTGGCCCA
>CAMBPD010000170.1 GCA_945869405.1 Chryseobacterium gleum
ATGATTGAAATAGGCAGTTTTATTGGCCTTGCGGCAACAACACAATCCGAGATAACCATTCGTAATTGCTCCATTCCTGACCTGGGTATCATTCCATCCATATTCCGAAAGATGGGAATCGAAATGGAGTTTCGCGGCGATGACATCTACTTGCCGGCGCAGCAGTCTTACAAAATTCAGAACTTAATAGATGGCTCTATACTCACAATTCGCGATGGGATTTGGCCCGCTTTTACGCCCGATCTTATATCGATTGCACTCGTGACAGCAACTCAAGCAAAAGGGAGCGTGCTCATACATCAATGGATGTTCGAAAGCCGTCTGTTCTTTGTAGATAACCTCATCGATAGGGGGGCGAAGATTATCCTTTGCGACCCTCATCGTGCGGTGGTTATTGGAAGCAATCGAGAAACGAGTTTGCGTGGTATTACCATGTCATCACCTGATATACGCGCCGGAGTGTCGATGTTAATTGCAGCGCTTGCAGCCAATGGTAAAAGCACCATTCACAACATCGAGCAAATTGACCGAGGGTACCAAAACATTGAACATCGCTTGCGCGCAATTGGAGCAGATATTAAGCGCATAGAATAATTTGGCAACAAGTTTGTTTAATGGCACAGCCTACGTGTTATTTTTAACCCTGATAAAATGAATCAAATGAAAAAAATTGCTTTAGCACTTCTTGTGGTCGCTGGTATTGGTGCTACCTACAGCTTCACGTTTATTGAGAAGCCCGTAACGGAAAATCGCATGGCTACGAAGCCTGTAAAGGTGGGAACTGCCATTGGTGATGAAGCACCTGAAATTACTATGAACGGCCTTGATGGTAAGCCATTAAAGCTTTCATCGTTGAGAGGTAAATTGGTATTGATAGACTTTTGGGCATCTTGGTGTGGACCATGCCGCAGAGAAAATCCAAACGTGGTTTCTGCCTACGAGAAATACAAAAAAGCGAAGTGGAAGTCAGCGAAGGGATTTGATATTTTCTCTGTTTCTCTCGACCAAAATGTAGATGCATGGAAGGCGGCTATCGAAAAGGATGGGTTGTTATGGAAGAGTCACGTGAGTGATTTGAAAGGATGGCAAAACGGTGCTGCAGCCATGTATGGTGTGTCGAGCATTCCGATGAGTTTTCTGATTGATGAAAATGGAATTATTGTTGCAAAAAACCTACGTGGGCTAGAGCTGCACAAACAGCTCGACATGTTCGTGAAGAGTTTGTAGACAATTGAATAGTAGTGGAAGGGCCCCGCATTGCGCGGGGCCCTTTTTATTTTTGTCAGTTTATGCCACACACAATCTGCGCAATTGACGCATTGCGCAGCTGAATTGACACGAGATGATTGCAGTTTCTGCCACTTTGACCAAGGCGGGTTGTTGGCAAAAAAGTTGACAACGCGCTCCGGTTTTATGACACATTTATTATGAACAACGAAGAGACTAAGAATGCCCAGTACACTGGGAACGAGAATCAGGAACAATTGATTTCCGACACAGATCAGCCCGGAATAGGGCAGCCAGAACAACCTTTAGCCGAATCACCGCTCGATGAGTTGAGTAGAGCTCAATTGGATGCGGCCGATTGGAAAGATAAATACTTGCGATTGTATGCGGAGTTTGATAATTTCCGCAAGAGAAGCATGAAGGAAAAGTCTGAACTATACTCCACAGCATCTGGTGAGTTTATGAAGGAGTTATTGCCAATCGTTGATGATTTTGACCGTGCAGTGCAAGCCAATGCATCAGTTTCGGATTTGGATGTTGTGCGTGAAGGATTCGTCCTCATCCACAATAAGCTCTACAAGAAGTTGGAGTCGAAGGGATTGAAGCCCATCGAAGCGAAGGGCAAGCCCTTCGATACGGATTTCCACGAGGCTATAACGCAGATACCAGCTCCGGGGATGGCTGGAAAGGTGGTTGATGAAGTTGAAAAGGGATACACTCTTAACGAGAAGGTGTTGCGTTATTCTAAAGTGGTGATCGGACAATAACATCAAGTGAAATGGCAAAGAGAGATTACTACGACATATTGGGTATTTCAAAGTCTGCATCAGAGGCGGAAATAAAGAAGGCCTACAGGCAAATGGCGATTAAGTTTCATCCGGATAAGAACCCGGGCGATCAATCGGCCGAGGATAAATTCAAAGAGGCTGCCGATGCATATGGCGTTCTGAGCGATCAGCAGAAGAAGGCTCAGTATGATCAGTTTGGTCATTCTGGTCCACAAGGCGGATTCGGTGGCGGCCATATGAATATGGACGACATATTTAGCAATTTTGGAGACATCTTCGGAGGTGGATTCGGAGGTGGATTTGGCGGCGGCGGACAGCGTCGCGCCAAGGGAGCCAACCTACGCATAAAGGTGAAGATGAATTTGGAGGAGATTGCCAATGGCTGCACAAAGAAGATTAAGGTTTTCAAGTTGGTAAATGCGGGCGATGTGTCATACGATACATGCACAACATGCAACGGGCAAGGCCAGGTTCGCCGTGTGACAAACACAATACTCGGTCAGATGGCCACAACGTCTACCTGCCCTAAATGCCACGGAGTAGGTAAGTCCATCAAGTCCAAACCAAAGGATAGCGATGAGAACGGGCAAAAACGCGAGGAAGAGTTGATTGAAATTAATATCCCCGCTGGTGTTGGTGAGGGTATGACACTCAATGTTGCGGGTAAAGGGAATGCCGGTCCTTTCGGGGGTATACCCGGAGATTTACTAGTCCAAATTGAAGAAGAGGAGCACTCGGATTTGAAGCGCGACGGAGTGAATCTGTATTATGATCTTTACGTGAACTTTGCCGATGCCTCGTTGGGAGCAACCGTTGAAATACCATTGGTCAAGGGTAAAGCTCAAATCAAGGTTGACGCTGGCACCCAGAGTGGAAAAATTCTGCGATTGAAAGGGAAGGGCCTCAAAGAAGTCAATGGATATGGTCAAGGAGATTTACTCGTGAACATCAATGTGTGGACTCCGCAAAAACTCAACGACGAAGAGAAAAAGCTATTAGAAAAACTGCGTGATTCTGCGAATTTCAAACCAGCACCCGGCACAAAGGATAAGAGTTTCTTTCAGCGAGTGAAGGAAATGTTTAATTAGTGAAAGCGTGAAACGTAGTTCTAATTGGGAGTCACTCCACTTCTAGGCTTTCGATTTTGAATTTAAAATTCGAGGTGTATGATGCGCTTGAATAGTCGGTGAACCATGAAAATGGTCAGCAATCTTGCTTTACTATTTTTTGACTAGTCTCTTGCTTTCATTAAGAGCATAACAATATCTCCGCATTTACTCGTTAACCTGTCAAGAATAACCCTTTAATTGTTCTAGCGCATGAATTTGATCGATACTCAGACCATTAAAATTAGTCCTTATGAGTACGAGAAAATTCCTTCCTGTCTTGTTCTTTCAGTTGGTATCTCTAGCCGCATTTGCTAAGAGCATTAATCCGGAAACCTGGTCAAAAGGTAAGTTGTATGAGTTGTCAACCGCCGATGATGACTACGTGCATTGCATGTATCTCGAACCTTCGGGTACCTTCATTTTTTTAATCGATAATGGTGATGGTGGAGTCAGTTATTATAGTGGTATATGGAAAAGAAATAGCTTGAATGGAAGAATAAATTTCAGTCGATATGCCGACGTTCGGTTTTGGCCATTGGATGAATCGTACCTGGTTTTGAATGATGGTTTGTACTTAAGCGCATGGAGCATACCTGATTTCATTCCGGCAAAGAAAATGATCTCTGATTTTTTCTTACCGCAAATTGAGGCTTTTCGAAGTGAAAGTGACAACTTCTATGGGTTTTACGGAATGTCGGAAATCGGCAAGGTCGTAGATGCTCGTCCTTGGCACCTGGATTTTCAATCATTTGATGGGCAAAAGACTCGTGAGGTTTTGAAGCGTTCGGAACACAACGCTCAGCAAGAATCTAATCTGCATTATGAGAAAGAAAAGATTGATCGAAAGAATTGGAAGCATTTGTACCCGGCTGCCTGGTCTTTTGCTGCGAAGGAGTTTGAGCCACTCACTTCGGATACGGCGAAGTTGAGAGCGATGTGCAATTGGCTGTCGGCGAATATTGTCTACAAACTAAAGGAGTCTCGTGAGCAAAACCCTTCACATGATCCTGACTTTATTTTTACACAGCATTTCGGCCTTTGCCTCGACTATTCATTACTGTTAAATGTTTTTTGCGAGAGCGTGGGAATACCTTGTTTCGATGTAGCGGGTTATCCTTTGAATACAAAAAGGGGAAAGCAACCTTCACTGGGCAATTCATATCACGCTTGGAATTTTGTAAAGGTCAATGGAATCTGGAAAGCGGTTGATCCAACATGGTATAAATCTAACGAGCCTGAAGATCATTTTCTCGAGGATTTATCGGCCTATCAATATGAACATGTGCCAACCAAACCGGGTATTCGAGCAAATCCTTACGCCCCTTCCGATTCGCATGAAGTTGATGTGTGTCCGGTAGTTAAGCAATCCTCAACGGACATTCTTTACATTGGAAATTTGGATTACATAACGGTCGCAAACAGCGATGAATTGGAGGTCGTGCTGTATTCTACGAAAGAAACAGAGTTGGAACTAATAGTAGATTCTGCAGAACATCATCATCATTCAGTGACCTTCGTTTTTTCTATTTGTTTTGGGTGTGTAGAACGTCCCAAAGATTTGAAGGAG
>CAMBPD010000171.1 GCA_945869405.1 Chryseobacterium gleum
CCCTCGCATTATACAGGAATCGGTTCATTTCAATATGGAGGCCGACTCGCTCAATGCTGCTGTGCTCGGCAAAGACGCCGCGCCTGGTACAGAAGAGTTTGAATTGTTCATCAAGGAAGTGCGCAAAGAGGTTACGGTGAAGTGTGGTCAGAAATGCACGGCGATACGCAGGGTTATTGTTCCTCAGGAATTTTTGGAAGATGTACAGATTGCATTGGGCAAGGCGTTCGCAAAAACTACGGTCGGCAATCCACGTAATGAGTCGGTGCGAATGGGCTCACTGGCGGCGCAGTCACAAAGGGCTGACGTGCTAGAGAAATTGGCGATTTTGCGCCAAGAGTCAGAATTGGTTTATGGCGATCCTAGTAGCCTCGATGTAATTGATGCCAGTTTCGAGAAGGGAGCATTTATTTCTCCCATTTTACTGGTAAATAATGATCCATTCAAGAAGATATCGACACATGAAGTGGAGGCGTTTGGTCCTATCACAACGCTTATGCCTTATGACACATTAGAAGACGCGGTTGCCCTTACAAAAATGGGCAAGGGCTCGTTGGTGTGCAGTATCACTACCCACGATAACCGCATAGCCAGAGACTTTGTGCTCGAATGTGCATCGCATCATGGGAGGATTTTGGTACTCAATCGTGAGAGTGCACCGGAGAGCACGGGCCATGGATCGCCCATGCCATTGCTGGTGCATGGCGGGCCGGGCCGGGCAGGAGGTGGCGAGGAAATGGGCGGTATGCGCGGTGTCATGCATTACTTGCAACGCACTGCCATACAAGGGTCTCCAACTACACTTACAGCGATTACCAGTGTCTATCAATACGGGGCTCACCAGCCCGAGGCCGAGCCGCATTTGTTCAGACAGTATTTTGAAGATCTGCAAATTGGACATACCGTGTTCACTCACAAACACACCGTTGGCGAGGCTGATATTGTGAATTTCGCCAACGTGAGTGGCGATAATTTTTACGCTCACATGGATGCAACTGCACTCGAGGGAACAATCTTCGAGCAACGCGTGGCACATGGCTATTTTGTGTTGTCGAAGGCCGCTGGATTATTTGTTGATCCTAAAAAAGGGCCGGTGCTTTTGAATTACGGTTTGGAAGAGGCTCGATTTACGAAACCTGTTTACCCTGGTATGACTATCGGTGTTCGATTTACGGTGAAAGAAAAGGTGGATCAAGAGAAACGCACTCCGGAGGATATTGCAAAAGGTATTGTGAAGTTTCTGGTGGATGTGTATGACGAAACAGGTGAGACGGTAGCACTGGCTACTATCTTAACCATGGTAAAAAAGCGTAATCAGGATTGATGTGCCAATGAGGTTTCTAATTGTTTTCTTTTTCTTTTTGAGTAGCGCAGGGTTTGCCCAGCAGCGGCTCGACTCGCTTTATTTCCGAAGCGACTTAATTGCTGACCTTGAGTTGCTCAAACAAGAACTATTGAGAAGCCACCCCAATCCGTTTGAGTTTTGTGACGAGGCATACTTCAATAAGGTTTATGAGGCAAGCACCTATGCAATAGATGAGCGAACAACATTGGCTGATTATTCTCTTATCGTTGCCAACCTGCTCAATACGCTGCGCGATTCTCATACGGCAATCGATTATGCTCAGCTGCAAAATTTGCAGTTGATGAACGCGGGTTTCTATTTGCCCTTGAGGCTCGAACGCGTGTCTGACCAACGCACTCGATTGCTCGTGAAGCGAGATTGGGAAGACAAAGTGACACCCGGAAGTGAACTCATTTCGATAAATGGAGTGGGTAGTGAGCAGTTATTCAAACACGCGTTGGACTATGCGTGCATAGAGGGCGATGCGGACGAGGCGAAGAAATCCGTGGCAACTTCGATAGTCATGATTTGCGCTGGATTGAAGCGGCCATTCGCTGCCGTGAACCAGGTGAAGGTCGTCGACTTTATTTCTGGCGATACCTTAGAATTGGCCATGAAGGGCTACGCGGGTAAGGAGTTTTACAGAGAGCGTTATGCGCACGAACAATTGGAAGAGCCCTTTCCGGTATCACTCCAAATTGATGACGAGCACAACATGGCAGTGCTCAAGGTGGCTACGTTTGCGCCCGCGGGTGCTCGCAAGTACAGAAAACGTATTGAAGAGAGTTTCCAAAAAGTAATCGAAGGTAACTATGCTAATTTGGTGGTAGATCTCAGGGGCAACGGCGGAGGCAGCAGCGCAATGGTAGAATATCTTTATTCGTTTTTGGATAGTGCAGGTTACAACACACCGAGCAATGTAATCGGTAAGAATAGTGCTTTGGCCTCTTCACGCTCGCGCATTATGAATTCGCTCTTGGGCGACATTATTGCGTTTCTTTTCTATGCCCACAACGAAGATGTGCAGAGCTTTCGTCATTTCGCTGAGTTGCCTTATGGATCAATGGACACTGTGTTTTTTAGCATACCTACCAAACAGTTGCCCGCTCAAGTATTTCCAGGACGTTGCTTTGTTCTTATCAATGGCCTTACCGCTTCTGCTGCGGTTGATTTCACCAATGCGTTTAAACAACGACACCGTGGGACGATTGTCGGACAGCAGTGCTTGGGCCCTGTTACAGGAACTTGGGGCAACCCGGCGAGTTTCACTTTGATAAATACAGGTTTGAGCGTGAGCATAGCCACTATTCGATACAACTACGACGATTCTTTTTTGTATGATCGTAATGCAATCATGCCCGACCATTGGGTGGATTGCAGCGCGGAGGATTTGAATCGAAAAAGAGATTCTCAATTGGAATTTGTCATTAATCTCCTTAAGAAAAAACCATGAAGTTTTTCGCTTTGATAAGTCTTCTCTGCGTGAGTTGCAGTGCATTGTATTCGCAACAGAATGCAACAGGAGCCAATAATGATTTGCGCGAATTGTTGCAAGAGGCTCGCTTAACAAACAGCCGCACTGTTTTTCAGTTACTCGAATGGAATGATTCGTTGCGAACGGATAGAAAAAGGTGGTCTTTGCCTTACGATTCTTTACTGACGGACTCAGCCGCACTTACTCTTTTTGAGCGCAACTTGGTTCGAATGGATTCCGTGTTGTTGAATTACCAGGCCGCACCGTCTACCGCGGTGTATGCTCTATTGAAGTCTTGCTTTTCCTCTATGAACGAGGCGCCTAAAGGGGCGGAGAGTTACACCAGAGAATTGAATGGTGTGTTGCTCGAGGTGGCGATAGATGCGGGTGATTATGCCTTTGCCTACGCGATGCAAAACAGGTTACATGCGGCCAATTTTAGTGATTGGCAAATTGAGGAGGCCAACCTACAAGTGCGTGAAGATAGCTTGCGCAGGGAATTGGATTCCCTCAGAAATCAAAGCGAAGCTGACATCCAAAAAATGAGCAAAACTGCCATGCAGTGGCATTTGATTGCAATGGCGGCACTGATCGTTTTGTTTATTTTTATCGTAGTTTTCATCGTCATGAAGCGACGTTGGAATGCACAGAAATCGCGGTTGTCGGCAAAGGTTGAAGACACTAGTGAAGAAGAAGCCTTGATTCACAAACTGGAAGAGGCACGAATTCAAATTCAAGAGTTGAAATTGTTGGCGAAGAAGCGATTGGAAGTTCCTGTAGCTTCTGCCCCCGCCAAGAATGAGCCAGACCAGCAGGCGCTGAGTGCACAAGAGATTGCTGAATGGAATGATCAAATACAACAGTCGTTGGCAAGAATAAAAACGCATTGTGAATCTGGTAAAGCCAGTATGGGGGTTCCAACGTACATGTCGATCGTAAATGATGTAACACGTTTGAGTGCTCAGGTGAGTAAAAAGTCTGAGCAATGGATGGACAGTATAACAGGTAAATAAACGAATGAGACAATGAAAACTTTTATGCGAATCACCAGTGTGCTGTCTGTGCTCACGATTTTTTGTGTCGATATGAAGGGGCAGGCGTTTGCTCGCGTGGCAATATCTGAGCCCGTTCATTTATCTTTATACGATGACGAGGAGGAAGAGGACGACTCCATCAGCGGGTTAACTTTTGGGCTCAACCTAGGTAGTTATTTCGCCAACGCGCGCACCGCGAATGTCTACAACGGTGCAGGTCCGTTTGAAGGGTTTATAAATGATGCTGCAATGATCCGGTGGTATTCAATCCCGGAACGCATCGGCATGGATGGTCCGTTTTCGCTGTCAAACGATGTAAGAGAAATACAAACCTTTTACAACACACAGAGCTATTGGTTTAACGCTGATTACGCGCCAACCAATATGCGTTACAACCCTGCGATGTATGTAGGCTTGAATCTAAAATGGAACTTCAATCGATATGCTGCCATCATCATGAACATGAATGCAACCAAGCTGAAGGCTGTCGGACAGTTTACCATGCAGATTACTCCGTCTTCTCAAAACAATCAGTTCAATTCGGGTACGCAACTGCTCTCAGTAGCAGGAGAGGAGCAACGCTTTAATCTCAACCTGGGCTACCGGCAGGGTTGGATGATGGGCGACATGTCGAACTTTTTTGTGCAAGTGGGTGGAAGCATGTTGGGAACGAAATGGATGAGTAATTATGCACTTGTGGCCAACCGTCAGTTCGACTTAATCTCGCAAGGCTTTGTTGCGGGTCAGTCGCCGATTTCGGCAACACCCAATACGGGCGTTGGTTTTGGAGCCTACATTGAAACTGGAATTGAGTTTTGGA
>CAMBPD010000172.1 GCA_945869405.1 Chryseobacterium gleum
AAGTCGGAGAGTGTATTTGTGCGCATTCTCGATGCCACAGGACGCATGGTGTATAGCAACCGCTTCGTCACAGTCGGATCACTCAACACCATCATCGAATTCCCTGCTACACTTAGCAGCGGCATGTACATGGTGGAATGCACCGTGGATGGACAGGTGAAGACGGAGAGACTTGTTGTGGAGTAGTAATCTCGGATTACGGATTACAGATTAAGTATTAAAGGAAGAAGGGAAAGGCGAAGGTCTTTCCCTTTTCTTTTATGTGTGAGGTGCGAAGGGCGAGGTGCGACTTGGGCGGAGCGGAGCCGACTTGGGCCGAGCGGAGCCGAGGCCAGTGCGACTTGGGCTGAGCGAAGTCGAAGCGAAATTCCCCACTTACCAAAAAAATCCTTCACGAATATTCTCATGGCATTGACTAAGGGGGATTCCCCTCTCCTCTGGAGAGGGGCCAGGGGTGAGGCCAAAAGCGTTAACATTCTTTGCGTTAACATTCCAAATGATAACACCAAAAACATTAACACCCTCACGATTGAAATCGTGGGCTTTGACATGACGGGAAGCAGTGTGTCAAGACCATTCGGAATTCTTCGCCCCTCGCCCCTCGCCATTCGCCACTCGCCATTCGCCACTCGCCACTCGCCACTCGCCATTCGCCACTATTCCCTATCTTCGAACACGCACAATCCCCATGCATCTATCCCATTCACTCGCTCTTCTCATCCGCCTCCGACTTTGGTTGTTGTGCTGCCTTTTGCTGTGCTCTGTGATAAGCTCACACAGCCAGCAATCCATGCCCGATGCCAACGCCGATTTTGTGGTTACGCATCAAATCATTTCGGTGGAACAAGGCATGGCCTCGCGCGATGTGAAGGATGCAGTTATGGATACACGCGGATTCATGTGGCTGGCCACCGACATGGGATTGAATCGCTACGACGGGAATAATTTTTTGCAGTTCACCAAGGAGAAAAACGGCTTGCTATCGAACAATGTCCATGAGCTTATAGCGTATGGTAGCGACCGACTCATCATTCGGTTTTGGATGGAAGAGAATCGATTAGTGGATGCTGGAAAAAATGTGTCTCGCTTTCAGGTGCTGGATTTGAATTCCTATCGACTCATGACATTGAATGAGGCATTTCCCGATTTGCCTTTTCCTGCAGAGCAGCTGCTTGCTATTGTGGAACATGGCGATGGCACCTTGCTTTTTTTTCGTGCGAACCCTTATGAATTCTGGAGCTGCACTTCGGGCAATACATGGCAACGCACATTTGAGCTTTCGCAGTGGAATGAGCAATTGCCAAAACAATCCATTGAGTCTAATGAATTTTTCAACTTGAAGCAGCACGAAGAGTTGATGGTAAATCCTGTTCTTGGTAATAAATTTCCCGGTTATCGGATTTCCAAACGAGCCATTACTCCCTTTTCGTTAGACAAGTTTGGGGCTGCAGTGACCTCGCAGAATGGCGCCACCTATGTGTATTATGATCCTTCGCCATTTGGTGGGCCTTTGCTCAACAATGAGCGGGAAAGAGGCTTCTACAAGTTCACGGATCAGAACACGCTTATTCGCTCTTCCGAATTGGGTGACCTGCCTTCGATTACCAATCAAGACTGGCAGATTCGAGCCTCCAATCGCGCGGGAGAGTTTGCCTGTGTGAATCACGACTTTGGACTTTATCTCTACACGGGCGGAAAGTATTTGCAGGTGATGAGCCGTGAGCAATTATTGGTGACGTCGGATGTATACATCTATTCTGTATATCACGATACGCAAGACAATCATTGGCTCAGCACTACCATTGGATTGATTCAGGTTTCGGCTCGGCAACGCATTTTCACCAATTACTTTACGAAGAGCGAATTCGACAAGGCCGGAATTAATCAGGTGCGGGGTATTTATGTCGACCCCACAGGATCAGCCGCTGGCAGAGAACAGATCTATGCCAATGTGTGGAGAAAAGTGGCTACTGCTCCGCAAATTCCGCTCGAAGGAAACAACGAAGAATTCTCTTTGATTCCTTTGATTCAGCATGCCAATCACCTCTATCTCGGAGATATTCTGACATTGAAAAATGGAACCAACGTCATCCAAAAGGTAACGTTTGATCACGAATTAGGTGCTTGGGCGCTTTATAGTTTGAACGATTCGTTGGTATTAAGAGGTTCCTCCATGCCGGAAGGTGGCATTTTTGTGCTGAACACACGCACAGGGAAATCGAAACCATCTATTCGCTCGATCGGTTCTATTCCTATGCCTTCGATTGTGTACCGTTTTGTGCTGACACAAAAAAAAGGTATTGTGGCATTGGCCGGGAATGGTGTTTTCCGATTAGACGACAATTGGAATATTGCGGAGTATTGGGGGCCTGAGGGTGAAGCGCAACATCAATTGCCCATCAGCGAATTCTATGATTTGCATGAGGATAAGCAAGGTGTCTGCTGGTTGGCCACTGCCAATCAGGGCTTGTTTCGCTGGGAGTGGAATGCAACTGCAGGAAATGCGAATCAGGTAGTGCGACAATTTGCGACGTCTGAAGGATTGCCCGCCTTGCGCCTATACCGCATCGAAGAGGATGATCGCGAAAATTTATGGGTAAGCACCTACAATGGGTTGATGCGCTTCGATAAAAAGAACTTCTCAGCGTTCAATTTTTACACAAAGGATGGGTTGTCGCACAATGAGTTCAATCGTGTTTCATCCTTCAAAGCAT
Source organism: Chryseobacterium gleum (assembly GCA_945869405.1). GTDB lineage: Bacteria > Bacteroidota > Bacteroidia > Flavobacteriales_D > Sanyastnellaceae > JAIBBG01. The sequence continues at coordinate 2,715 of CAMBPD010000172.1, forward strand.
CCGATGGTAAAATGTACTTCGGTGGTGTGAATGGGTTGAATGCGTTCGACCCGAAGCGCGCGGATGAGGTGTATTTCAATCAGTCATTCCCACTGCAGTTACTTTCCATACAACGCTTTTCAGATGAATCGGATTCACTGGTGAGCATGCTCGCGGATTGGTACAAGAGTCAATCGCTGACCATTTCGCAAGCCGACCGATTTCTGGCGGTTGATTTCGCTTTGCTGGATTATGCGCAGCGACCGCATCGTTACGCTTATATGCTGGAAGGTGTGGATACGGAATGGAACCTCATAGAAGGTGGCTCCGTGCGCATCAGTCATTTGTCGTATGGCAACTATACGCTTCGCGTAAAGGCACAGCTCGAAAATGGTCAGTGGAACGAGCAAGAACTGCGCATACCGATTACAGTGTTGGTGCCCTTCTATTTGCGCTGGTCGTTTTGGTTGGTATTTCTCGCAGCGCTTGTTGTGGTCGTCTGGTTGTATGCCATATGGCGAACACGACGGCTTGAACGTCAGAACCAACGCTTGGAAATCGCCGTTGAAGAACGCACGCAGCGTTTGAGCAAGGTGCTAAAAGACCGCGAACTCTTGCTCATGGAAATTCACCATCGGGTGAAAAACAACTTACAAATCGTATCCGACCTATTGCAATTGCAGAAGGATGAAATGAACGATCCGCAGCAAATGGCCTTCATCAGCGATGGACAGAGCCGAGTAGTGAGCATGGCACTCATTCACCAAAACCTCTATCAAAATAGTGATTTGACGTCCATCCGTTTCGACGTTTTCTTGCAGTCCCTGACTAGCCAGATTGCAGAGCTGTATAGTGCGGACCAGCGCACCATAACACTTGAAATTGCGGGTGCAGAATTCTTTTTGGATATCGATACCGCAATTCCGCTGGGGTTGATAACGAATGAGCTTATCACCAACTCGTATAAGTACGCATTCAATCAGTCCAATGTCGTAAAGATCTTGGTCGATTTGGAGTCATTAGGAAAAGGCGCATACAAAATGACCTACAAGGATTTTGGATCGGGTTTACCGCAAGGTGTAGATGTAAATTCCAGCAAAAGCCTGGGCATGAAATTAATTTATGGACTGACGCACCAGCTATCGGGTGAAATACGCTACTCATACGACGGAGGCAGTGTTTTCGAAATCACCTTTAATGATTCGGAGTTCAGATCAAAGGAATAGATGTCGGTTGTGTTTTTATTTCATCACGAAAAGATGCCATTTCATCCCAATTTGGAGACGTCTTCAGTTTTATCGACTACCTTTCTCTGTTGGCACATACAGCCATCATCGCTGATGGTTTTGTATTGAAACAATTCGACATAAAGTATTCAGATAAATTGCAACGAGAGCGCTTACATATTGCGGTGGTAGAAGACGAGGTAATTATCGCCACGAACATTGTGCGCAAATTAAATTTACTGGGTTATGAAGCTTATCCGCCGTGTGCTTCTTTCAAAGAAGCTGCAGCATTATTTGCTGCGGAAAAGCCGGATGCCGCGCTCATCGATATTCGCATCAAGGGTAAACGCGACGGCATAGAGCTGGCCGAGTACATTCGAGAAAACTACGATGTGCCCATCATTTTCGCAACCGCCAATGGCGATGAAGCGACGATTCAACGTGCGAAGAATGCCCGCCCCAATGCCTACGTGCTCAAACCTTTTACGAAGCAGGATTTGCATGCTGCCATTGAGGTTGCTATGCTCAATTTTGAGATGATGCCCAAGGTGGTAAAACCGTTTCAATCGAATTTCCTCATCGTAAAGGTGAGCCACGATTTGGTGAAATTGGCCTACGACGATATCCTCTATTTGCGCAGCGAGGCCAACTATGTAAAGGTGGTGCTGCGCTCAGCCAAAGCACGTAGTTTTCGCACTACGCTGTCGACCTTGGAAACACAACTCGACC
>CAMBPD010000173.1 GCA_945869405.1 Chryseobacterium gleum
TTCATTTCACCTTCGAGTCCTTTGCCGTTTTCACGGATGTATTCATCCTTCAGAGCGATATATGATTGGAAGGCATCCATATAGGAAAGCGTAGTGGTTGTGTTGAGCGTTTTCGGATTGGGTTCATCGTTGTGGAAATACAACACAACGGGCAATTCATTCATCAATTTATTCAGCACCGTCGAAGTAGTGTCGACAGTGCTTTCGCCAATTTCCATAACGGCACTCACTAGGTACAAATCATTGCAACAAGCCGACTCATATTCCAGGCTATCGGGTTTGTTGGAGGCAAAATAGACATTGCAACGGCCATCGGGTTTCGATACGGATACCGAAGGTGAAAGCTCATTAAAGGTCGAATTGTAGGTCTTGCCCATATTCACAGGCTTGTCGAACGACTCTCCCTTTCGGTTTGAGTAAAACAAATCATGCCCGCCATATCCCTGGTGCCAATCGCTGGCAAAAAACAAACGCTTGTCGCTGTAAAACGGTGTGAGCTCATCGCCCTCACTATTCACTCGTTTACCTGCATTTTTGGGCTTCTTCCAACCATTATCATTCACAGAATACCATACATCCAAGCCTCCTTCACCACCCTCCCTGTTTGAAATGAAAAACAAATGCTCCACTCCGTCAATCGTGGCAATGTGAGGCATCGTGTTGATGGTCCCTTCCGTATTCACAATATCCATCACATAAGTAGTTACGATATGATCATCGCTCCAACTGCCGGTCATGACTTGCGTGAAATAACCATTCACCTGACTGAAGTAAACCCTATCGCCTACTTGCGAAAAATTTGCCTGAGCCCCAGCGGCTGAAGGAAGTCCGGGGACTTCGCGCATGTGCTCGAATACAGGAGCGTTCGCCTCTGTGCGGGAACTATCATACAACACATCCGCCATGCGAATGCGCCATGCGCCCTGATGATACTCTGAATAGTAGAAGGTAGTGTGAATTTCCAAGGGAGCAAGCTCACTTGTGCTTCCCACAATAGTTGGAGGCAACTTCGACTTTTTCCAGTTTAAATCGTAGCAATCAGGCCCCATCATAACCATAAGCAAACTATCCGGAGCATCCTTCTTGTCGATGTTATTTAGCGCCCACTGTGAGGCCTTGACCTCGTGCGTTGCAAATTCCACTAACCGACGTTCTGCCGTTGACTTGTACTTCTTGGTGAACTTCTTAAAGTTGCGCTGAGCATCTTCGTAGCGCCCCATTGTTTTCTCCAGCCACGCCATGTAGAAGAGCGCATTGGGATCAGACTTGCCCTCATCAATCAAATAATTCTGAGTATACAGCGCGTAGGCCATCGGGTAGTACTTCACTTCACGAGCAGCATCGGCAAGCTTTTTTCTGACGCTAAACGACGTGCTATCGAGAGCGTAAGACTGCTTGTAGTATCCGAAAGCTTCGTCCCAAGCATTTCGATCAACCACTGCACGGTCGCCATAGCGCTCATATTGCTCAGGCGACTGCGCGCTCGATTCAACTGTTGCAGCGAATAAAAAGAAAATCAGTATAAGGAATAAATGAAGTCTCATAAGGCCCGATCGTGATGGAATGGTTTATAAATTATCGGTCAAAAACTGGGACATACGCGTGTACAAATGCAAACGTGTGTTGCCCCCTGAAATACCGTGATTCTTATTTGGATAAATAAACATGTCGAACTGTTTATTGGCAGCAACTAATGCGGTCACCATGTCCATACTGTTTTGATAATGTACGTTGTCGTCTGCGCTTCCGTGAATCAACAAAAATTTACCCTTCAGTGATTTCACAAAATTGATCGGTGAATTATTTTCATAACCGCCACTGTTTTCTTGAGGAGTTCGCATAAAACGTTCCGTGTAAATACTGTCGTAATACTTCCAGTTGGTTACCGGCGCTACGGCGATTCCGGCCTTGTAATAATCAGCACCTTTCGTCATGCACAACGAGGTCATGTAGCCGCCAAAACTCCACCCTTGAATACCAATTCGCTCCCCATCAATATAGGACTGACTCGACAGGTGTTTCGCAAAATCAATAAAATCTTCGGTCTCCAGCTTTCCCAAATTCATATAGGTGCTGTGCTTAAAATCTCTACCACGATATTGTGTGCCGCGGGGATCACAACTCACCACGATATAGCCTTGCTGGCAAAGTAGCTGATGCCATAGAAAACCTCGTCCTCCCCATGCATCGCTTACGGTATTGCTGCCCGGACCACCATAGATAGCGACCAACACCGGATACTTCTTGGTTGGGTCAAAATTGGTGGGCTTCATCATCCAACAATTCAGATCAATACCTTCGCTGTTCTTAAAGTCAAAGAACTCCTTTTGGGTGAGGTTGTACTTCAACATGCGCTCTTTCAACGAAGCATTATCCTTCAACTTGCGGATAAGCTTTCCCTTCGAATCGAACAAACTGTAATCGGTTGGCGTGTTTGCATCGCTGTGCATCAGGATGTAATACTTGAAGCCCTTGCTAAACTCAGCGCTATTGTTTCCCTTCAGCGCACTTAATCTTACCGGCTCTGTTGGTTGCTTTTTGAAACTCACCGAGTACACATGCTGCTCCATGGCATTCGCCATACTCGATGTAAAAAACGCCGTTTGCGTTGCCTCATCCATGCCATAAAAATCGATCACGTCCCAACGGCCCTTTGTAATTTGTTTTTTTATAGCTCCTGAAGCATCTATGAGATAGAGGTGGTTGAAGCCATCACGCTCACTGAGCCAAATAAAACTTCCATCGGCAAGAAATGAGAGTGCATCTGAAACATCGATATACGTTTGGGCTTGCTCCGTGTAGATCACCTTGGTAGACAACGCGCTGTTCGAAGGCTCAGAAAAATCCGTAATTAAAAACTCTAGTTTATTTTGATGTCTGTTCATTCGCATTGCGCACAGACGATCATTGTTTTTTGTCCACTCGATGCGGGGAATGTACTGGTCGGTGCTGGTTCCAACATCGACTCTTCTGCTTTGGCCAAGACCAATATCATAGACATACAGAGCCACAACAGAGTTCGCCTCGCCGGCCTTAGGGTATTTAAAACGCTGCTGGTCTGGATACAATTCACCGAATACATCCATCGAAAATTCACGGACATTACTTTCATCGAAACGCAAATAGGCGATACGATTGCCTAAAGGGCTCCATTCAAAGCCCTTCACCAAAGCAAACTCCTCTTCGTATACCCAGTCGGTGGCCCCGTTGATGATTTTGTTGGTGGCCCCGTCGCGAGTTATCTGCGTTTCTAGCATGCTAGCCAGCTCTACCACAAACAAGTTGTTGGAACGAACAAAGGCTACCTGCTTTCCATCGGGCGATACCTCTGCGAGCATCTGCTTGCCCTTCGCAAAATCGGTAAGCGGTGTAGTCTTCTTGGATGGAATGTGATAGAGGTAATAGTTGGCGAAAAAGCTATAGCGAAAAAGCGGATCGGAGTCTGTTTGAATAAGCAAGTACTGTTCGTCACTGCTGAACTCATAGCCATCGTATGGCCTGGTGGCATCACCGAAAATATCGAGAGCTGTAGCGACCACTCCTACCTCTATGCCTGTGGCATAACTGTATTTTACGATGCGGGTACCGAAGGCATCGCTCTGCTCTGTTGCAGTGTAGTGCATGCCGTCGTTCATGCTATTGAGGCCACCAACAAACTCGCCAGAGAATTCTCCTCCGCTCCAAATAAGAGCATTGGTGAGATTTTGTTGTGCGCATAACGACAAGAAGAAAAAGTGGAACAGCACAAAGGCCATTGACTTGAATTTCATAGAATTGGTTTGGTATGCCGAAAATAAGGAAGAGAAGGCGGAAAACCCAAATGGGTTTACATCTCAAATCCAACAACGCCACTTTGAGTGCCCTTTCCACAAAGACATGCTCACCCTTTCCATCTTTCGACATTCTTCCGAATGTAAGAGCGGACAAAGTTCAAATCTCCTGCATTGCGCACAATGCTGTCGTGGTACCCGCTCACCCATTCAAAAGGAACCTCTTGTCGGCGCGCCTCGGTGGTGACCGACGCCTTGAATCCTCTTACAATAGAGGCCAAGTTTTTCGATTGCGCTCCGAATCGATTCTTCGAGCGAGTCAGCTCCCGCATGTATTCATTTGAACTAGAAGATTCCAGTGTATTCGGAACCAAACCTGTATTGTATTCATTGTTGCCAATAAAAATAACGGCATGAAAATGATCGGGCATCAGCACGAATTCACCGAGCCAAATATTCATACCTGGGCGCAATTCAGCGGTCCTCTTCCACGACCCCTCTGCAAATTCGCCTAAGGGTGTTTTGTGCATAATTCCATCGTGAATCTCACCAAAGCTGTGTTGCCTATTTTGAACTACACACGTGATAAAGTAGTAACCGCAGCGTGCATAGTCCCAACTTTGCAGCCTGATCGATAAATCGCTGAACTTCTTCTTTTTTGCTTTCATGATAGTGCGTTTAGAGGGCAACAATAGCCACTTCTAAACACACGCTTGTGCCTCATCTAGGCATAAACCCACTCGTTATGCTGTAACCGTATAACTTATGCCTGTAGCCTATAAGAAAGTGATGATAATGGACGTGCAGCA
>CAMBPD010000174.1 GCA_945869405.1 Chryseobacterium gleum
TGCAACCGATACTGGTGGATTCAAATGGTAATGAAATAGAAGGCAACGGTGTGGAAGGACACCTGTGCTTCAAATTTCCATGGCCTTCCATTTTGCGCAGTACATGGGGCGATCATGAGCGATGCAGGCAAACGTATTTCTCTACCTACCCAAATCTCTACTTTACGGGCGACGGAGCGCGCAGAGATGAAGACGGGTTGTATCGTATCATTGGACGCGTAGATGATGTCATTAATGTTAGCGGTCATCGCTTTGGAACGGCAGAAATCGAGAACGCTATCAACCAAAATAAGCATGTAGTAGAAAGCGCCGTGGTGGGTTTTCCGCACGACATCAAAGGCCAGGGCATTTACGCTTACGTGATACTTGCCAATGGCAGTGAAGCCAATCAAGACATGCGCGACCGTATTATAGAAACCGTTGCGCATGAAATAGGCCGCATTGCCAAGCCCGACAAGATTCAATTTGTGAGTGGACTTCCCAAAACACGTTCAGGAAAAATCATGCGTCGCATTCTGCGCAAAGTGGCCGAAGGCGATGTGAGTTCGCTGGGCGATATATCGACATTACTCGACCCGGCGGTTGTGGAGGAAATTATTAAGGGCAGCGGTAAGCATCAGGGCTAAGGCTCACCAAAAACGAACGTCAGCTGGTATGCTCTTGGTGTAATTCAATTGCATGGGATCGAACTGGTGGCATGCCATGATAAACCATGTATTCGCCGCAGTGCAAGGCTGCTCATCGGCCCCAGACCAAAGTGCCCCACCACCGTAATGGGTGCCCACATTGGAGGCATAGGGCAATCCGACGGCTCCCGAAAACTGAACCTGCGCTGTAGCCATTTTCTGCAACTCATGCAACACTGCATTTGCTTCCGATATTCTACCTGCCTTGATAAATGCAACAGCCATTTGAGCGCTGCCCTCTGCCCACACGGCGTCGCGATCTTCATCGAAGCAATACCCAGTGACGTAACGCTGGTTGGGTGCGTGCAATTGAACATTCAAAAAACGATCAGCATCATCCAACATCCTGTCAGGAATGCCTTCAAACGTGCAATACCCCCAAGAGAAATTGTCGAGTGCATAGTAGTAGTTGCTTCCGGGCCACGACACCAACAGCTGCTCGGTAGTGTCCCAGCGTTGTTGTTCGAGATACAAAAGCACTCCCTCGTGAAAGGCATCGAACCCTTGCACAGCATTGAACGCGTCAATTATTCCTTCAGTCACTTTACCGATGGTGGCACCTGTAGCATCGGTGCCGCCCCAAAGGCCACCATCGACATCTTGCTGCGCGCGAATCCAAGCGTCCAATGCATTGCGCATCGCCGCAAACTGATAGTCGCCCGTTGCATGCTCATAATTGTGAATGGCAATAAGCAACCATGCATTGTCGCCCAGCCAGCGGTTGCCTTGCGGACCGGATGCATTGCGAAACTGGAAATAGCCGCCAGTGCCTGCTAGCATTTCAGTGTTCAACCGCTGATTGAAAAACGCCAAGATGCTCCTAGCCTCTTCAACGCGGCCGGCACTCATAAATGCGCAAGCAGAAAGCGCATTATCATAGAGCGATGCCAGATTGCTTTGATAACTCGTTTCTATGAGTCCATTGTTCATCTGCATACTATCGAGCCATACCTCCACACTATCAGAAAGCAAAAGCAACGACGAATCAATTACACTCACCGTTGGCAGCGTGGGCGTTAGACAGTCCTGGGCTTCATTCGTATAAGGGCGGCACGATTGACTCATGCACAACACAACAGCACCAAAACCGACTAACCAATTTCTCATGGCATGCAAGATAGAATTGGATCCATGATTCTCGCCTCCTAAAGTTCCGAACTATTGTATTACATTTCGCCAAATAATTCTTTTTAGCTCATTTATGCAATCCCCTGAACTCAGATTAGAAAGATTAGCGGATCGTTTTTTACCAGAGGGATCATCTGTCAACGGAGTAAAAACACAACGACTCTTCGCTCTTCTTTTGATTGGAATGGGGATTTTCGGCGCACTGCTATGCGCAATTGACCTCATTATTGGCGTGCTTCCGGTTGCTTTGTTTTCCGCTTCGCTAGCTATCGGTTGTCCTATCTACTTGTACTTGTTTCGCAACGGCTATGGAACAATTTCAAAGCTCCTCGTGCACCTGCATGTCCTAGCGGTAATATTGGGTCTTACCGTTATCTACTCAGAACTTGTGTTTGGATGGGCGTTTGTCATCCCGCTCGCACTGAGTTCCATGTTCGTTTTTAATACGAATGAAAGGAAATATAGCGTATCAATAATACTTGTTTGCCTCATCAGCTTGCCTCTTTATTTGCTTTTTCACGACGACGCAAATCATGTGCAGCTGATTGATCACAACATTCACATCTATTGGATTATCAACCTGTCGGGCTCCCTTCTCTTTAGCCTATACATTGTCTTCACAGTGATTCGATTAAACCATTCGATTCTTGAGGAGCTTAAAGCCAAGAATGAAGTAAACGCGCATCAAAACAAAATCATGTTGGGCAGCATACGCACGCGCGACAAACTCCTGAGTATGATGTCGCATGATGTTCGAGGCGACATAGGAAAAACAATTGGCGTAGTCGATGTGATTGAACAGATGTCGCTAAGCAAAGAAGACCAAGCAAACCTGCTTCACAGTTTAAAACTGGACGCAGTAAAAACACTCGAGACACTAGATAATATGCTGCAATGGACGCGCACACAACAAGATGAGTTGAACGTGAACATGCAACCCTATGCCGTCAATCAACTCTTGAGTCAACTTCTTTCGAGCTTTGACTATTCACTGAACAGCAAACGTGTAAAAGTGCAACTCAATGTTCCTGGAAACTTGTCTATTCTCGCCGACCACAACATGATTGAAAGTGTATTTCGTAACCTCCTGGGAAATGCCATAAAATTCACGCCTATTGGTGGAGTCATCAGCATAAGCGCCAAACCAATTGAAACACGTTTAGAGTTCACCATTCAAGACTCAGGCATTGGAATGACGGCTGAGCAACTAGACAATATCACACGAGGTGTACAATTTACCACTCGCGGCACCAACCGCGAGAAAGGAAGAGGCTTTGGTATGGTGCTGGTAAATGAGTTTTTAGCAAAGCACAAAACCACCCTTAGTATCGACTCGACCCTTGGAAAGGGATCACGCTTCACATTTCATTTACCGCTCAATTCTCCCCTATGATTTCAAAGAAAAACATCGTACTGTTTTCTGCATTGCTTATTCTAGCGGCATGTGCAACAAAAAAAACTACTGCTACACTTACTGATTCCGACGCGCTTCGGGCAGTTGCAAAATATCCAGGTGCCTCATTAGCTACGTTGCAGAAAGGCAAGTTGCTCTACGAAGAAAACTGCGGCAATTGCCACGGTTTGAAAAGCACAGGAGCCTACAACGAAGAGCAATGGGGAAAGCATGTGAAGCGCATGGCTCCGAAAGCAAAAATTGATCAGCCTACCGAAGGGTTGATTCTTCAGTATGTGGTGACGATGTGCGCCAAATAGCGCGCTCTGGTGTAATCAGGAATTAGCTGCAGGCCGCCAGCCACGCAGAAACTCGTCAACCTCCATGCGCTTTTTACCTTCGAGTTGTAAGGTCTGTATATTGTAAGCACCATCAGAGCACCTGATCCACAAATACGTTTTTCCATCGGTCTCAAAAGCTGCTGAAAGTTTCTTCCCCATCAACGGATTTCCACGAAAGAGCTTCATGTTCTTGCCCTCGAGATCGCTCCAAGCGGCAGGGTATGGCGACAATCCGCGCACGTGGTTGTGCACCCTACTCACCGACCACGACCAATCGACGCGACAGTCTTCCTTAAAAATTTTAGGCGCCGCCGGAATATCCGAATTTGCCGGCATGAGTTGATTTTGTTCAACGGCACCTGCACGTTCTTCAGCTATTGCATCCACAGCCTCTACCAACACACGCGCACCGAGAAACATCATTTCATCGTGCAACTCGCCCGCTGTTGTATCCGCACCAATAGGCATGCGTTCGCTAACAATCACCCTCCCGGTATCGATTTCGTGCTGAAGAAAAAAGATGGTGACCCCCGTCTCTGTGTCGCCGTTCATGATTGCCCGATTGATGGGCGCCGCGCCACGGTAGCGGGGTAGCAATGATCCGTGAAGATTGATAGAACCTAAAGGCGGCATACTCCAAACTACCTCAGGAAGCATTCGAAAAGCAACCACCACGAACAAGTCGGCACGGAATGCACGAAGCGCATCAACAAATTCCGGGTCTTTCAGTTTGAGGGGTTGTAATACAGGAATGCCATAATGAGCCGCCATCATTTTCACCGGGCTACTCTGCAATTGCAACCCACGACCAGCAGGTTTATCGGCTACCGTTACAACACCAACAACGTCATGCTGACTTTCACACACGGTCTGTAACGATGTCGCGGCAAACTCTGGTGTACCCATAAAAACAATGCGCAAAGCCTTCATACAGCAACAGATTACTTCAAATCAAAATAGCGTGAATACGTTTCTGCAGGCGTTTGTAACTGCATATAAT
>CAMBPD010000175.1 GCA_945869405.1 Chryseobacterium gleum
GTTTTACTCGACTGAACGAAGGCTCCGTATTTGTTCATGTTAAAGTTGGACCTGTAGCTCACACGAAAAGTGTCTTGAATAGCGGGGTTATATTCACTCAAGTTGGAATAGTTGAAGTACTGGGCATATTCATACGAAACGCCATACAACAGTTTCCATCCGCGGCCCGACATTTTGTTTTCAATACGCAGCTTATTCTCTTGCTCACTGCTGCTGTAGTCAATTTTGCGGGCCTTGGTTTCGTCGTTATTGTAATACTTGTAGGCATCGTTCTGCAACATATTGCGACTGGCCACCACGGTCCATTTACTCTTGTCTCCGTAGTGGTCCCACTTCACACCAAAGGCATAGTTCCATTGGTTGTTGATGACGAGGTTGTCGAGCAGGTATCGGTTGAAGTTATAGTTTTCATTGGCGGTGTCATCGGCCAGTTCTAGGTTGAGCGAGAAGTTGTCGAGCGCCCCAAGAGAAAGAACAGAGAGTTTATTTTTTTCGTTGATGTCCCATTTCCATTTTAGGTTGTAGTCGTTGTAGGTGGGAAGGAAGGGCAGTCCGAGCGCGCTGAAGAGAAACTGCAAGTAACTGCGTCGGGCTGAAAAGGTCAAGCCCGAGTTTTTACTTGTAGGACCTTCTAACGTAATACCTATATCACTGCTTCCTACAATGATGTTGCTGGCCCACTTATCGCGCTTGGGGTCTTTGAACTGAAACTCCATTACGCTGCTCAGTGCGTTGCCACGTGCCGCAGGGAAAGCGCCCGAATAGAACTCCACCTCGTTGATGAGGTCTACGTTTAGGAGTCCTTTAGGTCCACCGTTGGAACCCTGTGTGGCGAAGTGGTTGATGTTGGGGATCTCGATACCATCGATGTAGAAGCGATTTTCGTTGGCAGCTCCTCCGCGTATGATGAGGTCGTTGCGAAAGCTGGGAATGGCAGCCACACCGGGCAGCGTGCGTATCACTTTCGATATGTCGCGGTCGCCGCCAGGGTTGCGTTTTATTTCATTTACCCCAATAGAACGCACTGAAATGGGCGATTCATCTTCGTTGCTGCGGCGTGTGGCCACAATTTCTACAGCACCTATTTCAGTTGCAATTTCTTCGAGTTCAATGCGCACCACCGCTGGTCGGTCGCGAGTGACTTCTACTTCAAATACTATCACCTTCTTATAGCCCACTGCCGTGCACTCGAGGTTATACAAGCCAGGCTGCAAGTTGGTAAGGGCAAATTTTCCGTCGATGTCGGTAACGGCTCCTGTTGTGGTTCCTTGTATGACAACTGATGCAAAGGGTGCCGGCTCATTGGACGGGATCGAGGTGACCGTTCCGGAGATGGTGGCCGATTGCGCAGAGGCAAACGCGCAGAGTAAAAGGAAGAATAGGGTTAGTGGAGAATGAAGAATGGAGAATGAAAAAGTTCGCATATTCGCTAAACAACTCAATCCTCTTTTTGTTTGGTACGAAACCCAATGCAAACCCCGTAATGTTGGTAGATGTTTTTCAAAGGCGTACTTTCCCAATCTTCCTGTTGCCCGGTGATGTAGGTCCAGGCATCATTCCACGCTTTCGTGCGTATGTCGGTCATCGAGGCTCCCGCATTGGCATAAGCGCCGAAGTAGAAACTTTTCCCGAGGAAAAACTGCAACTGCAGCTTGCCTTGGTAACCTAGCTCAATGCTGTTGTACAGGTCCATGGGCAGGGCAGGGAAGTAAAAGTTTTCGTCTACACCCATACCTGCAATAACGTCACTTGAATTAATCTGAACATAAGGACCTGCGCTCAGATTGATGTGTTTTCCTAAGCGCATTAAAAATGCAGATTGTATTTCGTGCGCTCGCAAAACATAGCCGGTTTGGTAATACCCAGGTTGTTGAATGGTACCTGTCAATGTAATTGGATAACCGAACTGAAATGACTTGTTGAATGCACTGTATCCGAAGGACCAACCAAACACCTTTCCCTGGGTATGGTCGATGGATATCCCTGCACTCAAACTTTTACCCAGAACGGAGGTAGTATTCTCGAAGCCACCCTCAAGTTCATTCATAAACAAACCCGATTGAAGAGTGAGTGAGGTTTGAGCTTTCAGCGCAATGGAAAGCGAACAAAAGGCGAATAGGAAAAGGATGTGCTTCATACGTTTCTGTTTATGCCAACGCCCCGCAAATGCGAGGCGTTGGTATGTTACAATCAGTTCTTTTATGCTTTCGCCATCAGCTTAGGTGCTGCGGCCAAAATTTCTTCGTTGGCAAACTCTTTAAACTTGTCAAAGTTGTTCACGAACTTCAGTGCGAGCTCATTGGCTTGTGTATCGTAGGCTGCTTTGTCTTTCCAGGTGTTGCGCGGATTGAGGAATTCTGCAGGCACGTCGGTGCACGTAGATGGCATCTGTAAGCCGAAAACATCGTGTGTTTCATAGGCCACGCTATCGAGCTTGCCTTCCAATGCGGCTGTAATCATGGCACGTGTGTACTTCAATTTCATGCGCTCTCCTGTTCCGTATGCGCCGCCGCTCCAGCCGGTGTTGATGAGCCACACTTGCGCGCCGCTCTCTTCCATTTTCTTACCCAGCATCTCTGCATATTTGGTAGGGTGGAGAGGGAGGAAAGGCGCACCGAAGCAAGCGCTGAATGTGGTGGTCGGCTCGGTGATTCCGGCTTCTGTTCCTGCTACCTTGGCGGTGTATCCGCTGATGAACTGATACATCGCCTGGCCTTTCGTGAGCTTCGAAATCGGAGGCAACACACCAGAGGCATCGCAGGTGAGGAAGAAAATGTTTTTCGGAATGCCACCCACCGATGGGTTCACTGTATTGTCGATGTGAGTGAGCGGATAGCTCACACGGGTGTTTTCGGTTTTTTCGCAGTTCGAATAGTCGGGTGTTACACCATCGTCTTCAAAGCCTATGTTTTCCAGGATAGCGCCAAACTTGATGGCGTCATAAATCTGCGGCTCTTTCTCGTGAGTGAGGTCGATAGTTTTCGCATAGCAACCGCCTTCAAAATTGAAGACCGTAGTGTCTGTCCAGCCGTGTTCGTCGTCGCCAATAAGTTGGCGGTTGGGGTCAGAAGAAAGCGTGGTCTTGCCGGTTCCGCTCAGTCCGAAGAAAACGGCTGTGTCGCCTTGTGCACCAATGTTGGCCGAGCAGTGCATACTCAACACGTTTTTTTCTTGCGGCAACACGTAGTTGAGCACGGTGAAAATTCCTTTCTTGATTTCGCCAGTATATCCTGTGCCACCGATGATGGCGATTTTCTTGGTGAAATTCAGTATAGAAAAATTGTGCTGACGGGTGCCGTCTTGGTCGGGAATGGCCATGAAGCCCGGTGCGCAGATGATGTTCCAGTCGGGAGAGAAGTTGGCGAGTTGATCGCTTGTTGGGCGTATGAACATGTTGTAGGCAAACATGTTGCTCCAAGGGTATTCGGTCACCACGCGCACACCTAGGCGGTAGCGCTCATCGGCGCAGGCGAACATATCGCGCACATACACATCACGGTTGGTGAGGTAGGCGCAGATGCGGGCTTGCAGACGGTCAAATTTTTCAGGGTCAAAAGGGACGTTGAATTGTCCGCCCCACCACACAGTGTCTTTGGTGGTGTCGTCGGCAACGATGAACTTGTCTTTGGGAGCGCGGCCAGTAAACTCTCCGGTGTCGATGGCTAGCGCACCAGTGTTGGTGAGAACGCCTTGTCCGAGGCTGATGGTTTCTTCTACGAGTTCTGCCGGGTGTAAATTCCAGTAGGCAGTAGCCACATGATGGAGTCCGAGGTTATCCAAATTGGCCCCGTTAGGTTTGTGTCCGATTTGAGTCATTGTCAGTAGTGAGTTTGGTTATTCATTGAACCTGCGGCAAAGATAATCAGGAATAACCAATGGCGTAGGGACGCACTGCTTGCGTCCATTTGAGCACTGCTGTGCGTCCATTTGAGCGCTGCTGTGCGTCTATTTACGCACTGTTGTGCTTCCATTTGTGCACTGCTGTGCGTCCATTTGTGCACTGCTTGCGTCCATTTGCGCTGCTGTGCGTCCATTTGAACACTGCTGTGCGTCCATCATTCCGCCTTTTTCCTAATTTCGGCACATGATGAAATGGTATTCATGTATTGTAGTGTTGGTCATTCCATTTTTCGTTGCGGCACAAGCGCCTTATTTAATCCCGCATCAAGGCATCGCCCGCAACGGCAATGGTGAACCGTTGGCTAACGTGAATTTAACTGCCCGCTTTACAATACACTCGGCTACTCCCGATGGCCTAGTCGTTTGGCAAGAACAACAGCTTCTGCAAACCAATGCTCTTGGTTTATTCTCGGCACAACTCGGCAGCGTTGTGTCGCTATCTGCTGTGCTGTGGAATGTCGGCAAGCGCTTCCTTCAAGTTGAACTTAGCCTGGGTGTTGGATTTATAGACGTAGGAACTGAGGAGCTGCTGAGCGTGCCCTATGCCTTGCATGCTGCGAATGTCCGCTTACAATCCACCTTAAGCGGAGATACGCTGATCATCGGAAATTCGCGCATCATAGTGCCGGGTTCGAG
>CAMBPD010000176.1 GCA_945869405.1 Chryseobacterium gleum
AGTATGCTCTTCTGGGGGCCGCCAGGTGTAGGTAAAACGACCTTGGCGCATATCATTTCCCAGACATTGAAGCGACCTTTCTATTCGCTAAGCGCTATAAATAGTGGAGTGAAGGATGTGCGTGAAGTCATTGAACGCGTTCAAGGTCAGGGCATGTTTTCCAGAGGCGCTGTGTTGTTCATCGACGAGATTCACCGCTTCTCGAAGTCGCATCAAGACTCACTCTTGGGCGCGGTGGAGAAGGGCATCGTGACGCTCATCGGCGCTACCACCGAAAACCCAAGCTTTGAAGTGATCAGCGCATTACTCTCGCGCTGTCAGGTATATGTGATGAAGCACCTCGAGCGCGCCGACCTCGAGAAGCTAGTGTTGAAAGCGCTGGCCAATGATGTTGATTTGATGAAGAAGCTGATTGGCGTGGAAGAGTTTGAGGCGCTGTTGCGCATGAGCGGTGGTGATGCACGCAAGCTCTTGAACGTACTGGAGCTCGTGGTGTCGCAACTCGGCGAGGGAGAGTCCATCACCAACGAATGCGTGGCTGAAATCGTGCAGCAGAATCCTGCCATGTACGACAAGTCGGGCGAGATGCATTACGACATCATCTCGGCGTTCATCAAGAGTATACGCGGTAGCGACCCGCAAGCCGCTGTCTATTATTTAGCGCGCATGGTGGAAGGCGGGGAGGACCCTAAGTTCATCGCCCGCCGCATGCTCATACTTGCATCGGAAGATATTGGCCTGGCCAACGCAAACGCCTTGCTCATGGCTGATGCAACGTTTCGCGCGGTGGAGAATATCGGTTGGCCCGAGAGCAGAATCATACTCAGTCAGTGCGCCATTTACCTGGCTACTTCGCCCAAAAGCAACAGTGCCTACATGGCCATCGATGCGGCCATTGCCGAGGTTCGCAATAGCGGTGATTTGAGCATACCCATGCACATTCGCAACGCACCCACCAAGCTCATGAAAGACCTAGGCTATGGCGAGGAATACAAATACGCACACAGCTACGAAGGCAATTTTGTGTATCAGCAATTCATGCCCGAATCATTGGCCGGCGTCAAATTCTACGAACCCGGTAACAACGCAAAAGAGGCGCAAGTGAAGGAGTGGCTGAAGGAGAGGTGGGGCGCTAGGTGATAGGTTATAGGTAATAGGTTGACGATGTGTGCTACCTATCACCTATCACCTAATACCTATCACCTAATACCTATCACCTATCACCTATCACCCAGTCCTTCGCAGATGCGCTTAACCAGCCCCGGTCCTTCATAAATGAAACCCGTATACACTTGCACGAGGTCGGCGCCGGCGTGGAGTTTCTCGATGGCGTCTGCTGCGGTGTGTATGCCACCTACGCCGATGACGGGAAAAGCATTGTTCGATTTTTTCTTCAGGTAACGAATCACTTCAGTGCTCCGCTGTGCGACAGGTTTACCGCTTAGTCCGCCAGCTCCGATTGCATCAATTTCGTTTTTTGACGTAACGAGTGGTTCACGTGCAATGGTGGTATTGGTGGCAATGATACCGTCAATCTTACTTTCTCGAACGATGTCGATGATGTCGTTGAGTTGCTCATCGGTTAGGTCGGGTGCTATCTTAAGAAGGATCGGTTTGCGCTTTGGCTTTTGGTGGTTGGCATGCTGCAAGGTGTTGAGTAAATGCAACAACGGTTCTTTTTCTTGCAAGGCACGCAGCCCAGGAGTATTTGGCGAACTGACATTCACCGCAAAATAATCGACATGCTCAAACAGCGTTTCAAAGCATGAGAGGTAATCATTCACAGCCTCTTCGTTGGGTGTGCTTTTATTTTTGCCAATGTTGCCGCCGATGATTAATCGTGTGTTGCGCATCTTCAAGCGCGCAGCGGCTGCTTCAGCGCCTCCATTGTTGAAGCCCATTCGGTTGATGAGTGCTTCATCTTTTGGAAGGCGAAACAATCGCGGCTTGTCGTTGCCCGGTTGTGCCCGGGGAGTGAGCGTGCCAATTTCAATGAAGCCAAATCCAAGTGTACTCAACTCGTCTACCCAACGAGCATCTTTATCGAAGCCCGCCGCAAGTCCCACCGGGTTGCTGAAGGTGAGACCGAATAGCTCCCGCTCGAGTGCTTTTTTTTTCACGCCAAACAACCCACGCAACACTATGGGCATTCCCGGGATGCTATGCGTTAGTCGCAGAAGATTCATCGCTGCATAATGTGCACGTTCGGCAGGTAGTAAAAAGAAAATCGGCTTAATAAATTGACGGTACATGGTTGGCGAAATTACGAGATTCTTTAGCGCACGCGTTAATAACTATGTTCATATATGGAGGTTTGTATTGCGTCAATTTTCAACGGATGCAAATAGCTTTGAAGTGTGTCTATTTTAAACTAAAAGTGAATTGAATGTTGACGATTTTTGGACGTAAGAAAGTTACTGCTGAGCGCGTGGCACACATATTTTCTCACAACATTGTGGAGATAGTTGAGACTGGTTGGTCTGATTTGGCCGGCTTCATAAATGATTCCCCTGAGTTTGTGCAGTCACCGGAAATTACCAATGAAGATTATGGCAAGTTTTTAATGATTGTTCTCGCCGGAAATTATTCCTACATCAGTCAATATTTCAATAATGGAATGGATAAGCAAATCACAGAGTCCATTACACAGAAATTGGCCCCTGCTTTCGACATGACACCGGTGGAATTTTCAATGAAATTGAAAGAGTACAAGGAGACCATGTCACGCGCCAATCACCCTTCGAAGAATATCGTTTATGCCATGTCTAAAGGTGTCTTTTTGAAATATAACTTGGTCGATTTTCAAGAAGATTATTTCAAACAGATGAAAACTCCAAATCCTATTTTCTTAAAGAATCTCGATGAGTTTGTGAAAAATTTTCTATGGAATTGGGAAGTATTCAACGAAAAATATAAAGTGGTGTCAGACTCTTTGGTGTGAGTCTCATAATACTGTTTTGAAGGCCACCCACGGGTGGCTTTTTCTTTAATAGTCTGTTGTTTATAGTTTTCTATGGAATGCAGTAACCTGAATTCTGACGTCCTACCTTTCACGATGAATTTATGAGCGAAGAAAAGAAATCGAAAGATCCATGGGTATGGCTCAAACGTCTTGGCTGGTTGGGCTTTTTATTTTTCCTTATCAAGGGACTGTTATGGCTCGTTGTCTTTTTTTTCGCTGGTTCTGAAATCATGAAATCCTGTAATTAACTCTTCTATGAAAAAATTTATTCTTCCTATTGTCCTTCTCATTTCCGCTTGCAACAACTCGGGTGAAAAGAAAATTGAACCAAGCCCTGCTGATGTAAAAACAGTTGAGCAAATCGATAATTCACCACAAGCGTTTTTCGCCTCTGTAGCTGGGGGCACGGCACCTTCTGTCGAAATAATTTCAAACGTTGATGGCACCTATTTGGTGAAGTATTCGGTAGACGGAGTGGCCGCTGAATTGAGCATGATGAAGGAGCCGCTGGTAATCGACGGAAAGCAAAATGCCTCATCGGGCGAGGTGAAGCTCAAAGGCAACGACGGCAGCTTGGTGCTTGCACCGGGGAAATGCGAAGGAGGTACACACACCTGCATTATCACATTGGCCGACCGCGTTATTGAAACGTGTGGGAAGTATGCCGAATAATGCAGCTTAAATAGCGCCCATTCCAAAACCAATTGCAAAAAGCACAAGTGCCACCGCTATGATTTTGTTGAGCATGGGCAGCGTTGTCTTCTTTACGAGTTTGTTGCCTTGCCATGCGCCCATAAAAGCGGCCAAAGTGGCTACGGTAAGAAGGTCAAGGCGAATGGCTGTCCAACCTCCGGCAATCGCCGTGGCATACACGCTGATGCGTGAAACATCGACCAAGCAGGCGCACACAACACGTGTGCCCAAAAATGCTTCCTTGGTGAGTCCGGAACGCATGAGGAACGCGCTGCGAAGCGCTCCTTGATGCCCGCTCAAACCGCCGAAAAAACCGCTCAGGATGCCTCCAACAGGGAGCCATTTCGCTGGTAAAGCAAGGTGTTCCAGGGCTGGTGAAATCTCGATGAGTGCAAATAAGAGAATGACAACTGCAATCAGCAAGTGAATTGCATCGGTCGTAAATGAGTATCCTGCGAATTGGTATTGGTAAGTGAGCGTCATGCCGCTTATCCATTGCAAACACCACGCTCCTGCGAGCGCCCCAACAACCGACGCAAGACCGAAGGTGCGCAGTGTGGGCCAATGTGCGTGCCTACCCACTAGAAATAACTTAAACACATTGTTGGCCATATGCACCACAGCCGTGGCGGCTACGGCTACTTGGGCAGGAAAAAACAACATGAAGGCGGGTAGCAGCAAGGTGCCAAGGCCAAAGCCACAGAAGAAGCTGAGAAACGCTCCGGTAAGAGCAGCCACTATCACCGTGATGTAGGAAAACATGCTACGAAGGTATTCTGCTTGCGATACGATTCAATGAGTGCGATTCAGATCTCCGCGCACTGATGGGCAACGATTTCTCAGTTTGTGTATAGTTTTTTAACGGATTGTGGAAACAAT
>CAMBPD010000177.1 GCA_945869405.1 Chryseobacterium gleum
AATGGACTATCGCCTTGGGCCATTGCTCATCAATATGGAACGGACGGCGGCGTGTATCTGGCTATGTTGCACGGAGTGGTGTTTTACCGCAACAACAGCATGAACGATTGGGAAAGCTTCAGCACCGGATTGCCTGTGGGCACAGAGCCTTTGCGTATTGTGCCTTTTGTGCGCGACAATGTGGTGCGTTTGGCTACGTGGAACCTCGGCGTGTGGGAAGCCCCCGCGTATGAGCCGAGCGAATTGATTGCAGGATTTTCAGCCGCCTACGAAACGTTTTTCTGTCCGGGCGATGAAGTGCATTTCGTTAATCATAGTGTGTGTTCGGTCAATGCAACGTTTGAATGGTCGTTTCCCGGTGCAACGCCTTCTGCCAGCACAGAGCCTTATCCGACCGTCGTTTATAACACAGCCGGAACGTATGATGTTACGCTTACGGTGACCGATGGCAGCGAGTCACAGACGGTCACGTATACGAATTACATTTCGAATGCTGAGGGAAGCGGCGGTGATTTTTATGAAGACTTCGAGAGTGCGGGTCTGCCGGAAAGTTGGATTGTGGAGGAGGGAGGCGCATGGACCATCAGTGGAGATGCAAGCGGTTTCGGTACAGGAGATTACAGCATGCGCTACGATAATTATTACAATGATGCGCAAGGTGCTCGTCATCGCGTATGGCTGGGCAAGCGCAGTGGCTCTGACTTGGGGATCAGCTTCGATGTTGCGTATGCGCAATACAGTGATGGGTATTCGGATACGCTGGCTGTGGTATACTCAACTGACTGTGGTGAAACGTGGACGGAACTGTGGAGCCTTGGTGGCGACGATTTGAGCACGGCTCCCGACAACACCGGCTATTACGTTCCGGCTGCCGCTGAGTGGGCGAGCTATGGAGCGAATATGCCCGAGGGTTTTTACTTTGAAGATGTCATCATCGCCTTTGAAAATCGCGGCCGTTACGGTAACGTTATTTACGTTGATAATGTCAACGTATTCACGAATTTTTCGGTCGATGAAATGGATGGCTCTGCAGCTGTCGTGAACGTTTTTCCAAATCCAGCTTCCACACATTTACGAATTAGTGCAGCGGATTTACAAGGCGGCAACTACCGTATTCAATTTTTTGATTTGGCCGGCAAACTTGTGAGCGAGACAAGTGTTTTTGGAGCAGGATCGCGCATGGAACGGAATGTTGAATTGCCCGATTTAGCCAATGGACAATATGTAATTGCACTGGTTGGAGAAAGGGAAACCGTGAGGAAATCATTCAGTATCGTTCGCTAGCGCGCATCACTAGTTGCATTGAGTAAAAAAGTCATCATCATAGGTTCAGGGGTCGCAGGATTGTCATCTGCTATTCGCTTGTGTGCTGAAGGTTTTGACGTTGAAGTGTTTGAAGCCAATGCTTACCCAGGAGGGAAATTGTCGCAGTTCGAACTGAACGGATATCGTTATGATGCCGGTCCTTCGCTGTTTACTATGCCGCATTTTCTGGAAGAACTTTTTGCAGATAGCGATGCCCATTTGCACGACTACCTCACTTACATCCGCAAGGAAATTGTGTGCAAATACTACTTCGAAGATGGCACACGTTTTACGGCCTTCGCCGATAAGGAGCGCTATGCCGATGAAGCATCGAAGGTCTTTCATGTGACCAAGGAAGAGGTAAAGCAGTACTTCGAGCAATCTGCTATGAAGTATGAAGTCACTGAATCGTTGTTTCTAAAAAAATCATTGCACAAGCTTTCGACTTATTTATCGAAGGAAACTGTTCGCGGTGTGTTGCGAGCGCATCGCTTGGGGTTAATGAACACGCTGCATGAAGAAAATAAAAAGTCATTCAATGACGAACGATTGGTGCAGCTTATGAATCGTTATGCGACTTACAACGGTTCGTCGCCCTATCGCACGCCGGGTATCATGAGTATGATTCCTCACTTAGAGCAGCATTACGGAACGTTTTTTCCGCGTGGAGGTATGATCAACATTACGAATGCAATGTTTAAGCGAGCGCAGGAGTTGGGTGTTGTTTTTCATTTTAATAAAAATGTTGATGAGATTGCGATTTACGAGGATAAGGCCATGGGTGTGCGTATTGGTGACAACACTATTCAAGCCGATGTTGTGCTGAGTAACATGGATGTGATGCCTACCTATCGCAAGTTGTTGCCGCGCGAAAAGGCACCGGAGCGCACGCTGAAGCAAGAGCGTTCTTCCTCGGCGTTGATTTTTTACTGGGGTATCAAGAAGGAGTTTCCCGAACTCGACTTGCACAACATCTTTTTTGCTACGGATTACAAGAAAGAATTTGACGTGTTGTTTGAAGGAAAAGAGGTTGCAGAGGATGTCACTGTTTACATTCATATTTCTTCGAAGGACGAAAAAGCCGATGCGCCTGCGGGTTGCGAGAATTGGTTTGTGATGGTGAATGTGCCGGGTAACAAAGGGCAGGACTGGGATGCACTCATTCCGCAAATACGTTCGCGCGTGATTTCCAAACTCAATCGCTTGTTGAAGACCGATGTAGAATCGCTCATCGAAGCAGAACAGGTGCTCGATCCTAGAGGCATTGAAGCACGCACGCAGAGTTATCAAGGTTCGCTTTACGGCGCTTCCAGTAACAACCGTTTTGCGGCGTTTTTGCGTCACCCGAATTTTTCAAGCCGCATACAAAATCTGTATTTCTGCGGAGGGAGTGTGCATCCTGGAGGCGGCATTCCGCTATGTTTGATGTCCGGAAAAATTGTGTCGGATATAATTCGTAAGGACCATTGTTAATGAAGCTGAACACATATCGAATGCCTCTGGCTATTGGGTTGGTGTGGCTCTTTCATGTGTCTGCTATTATTGGTAGCGTGTTTGGACATAGCGACTGGTTTATTTCTCTTACGCCGTTGAACTTGAGTTTGAGTGCAGGGCTGGTTCTGCTTACTGTCACTCGACCCTCATGGCTTGCCTTGTTGATCCCTTTTGTGATAGGCTTGGCAGCAGAGTGGGCCGGCGTGAACAAGGGGTGGATATTCGGCAATTATGCCTACGGAGAAAATTTGGGCTGGAAGTGGATGGGTGTGCCTTGGATGATAGGTGTGAACTGGGCCTTGCTCGTGTTTGCAACGCATGCCATTGCATCGCGCTTTTCGAAATCGGAGTGGGGCATTGCCATCGTTGCTTCGTCGCTGATGGTTGCACTCGATGTGCTGATGGAGCAGTGCGCGCCTGCGATGGATTACTGGCGGTTTGTCGGTGAAGTGCCCCTTCAGAATTACATAGGTTGGTTTTGCACGTCGATGGCAGCGCATCTGCTGTATGTGCGCTTTGCACGAGAACGCGGTCATGCGTTGGGCATTCACCTCTATTTCGCGTTTGCGTTTTTCTTTTTTACGTACTGGATTCTGGTATCATGAATCGCTACGACTACATCATAGCCGGTTGTGGTGCTGCAGGTTTGCAGCTGGCATTGGCGATGAGCGAGGATTCATTTTTTCAGAATAAGCGTATTCTCTTGCTTGATGCCGATAATAAACGAACCAATGATCGTACCTGGTGCTGGTGGGAACAGGGAAGCGGGCGCTGGGATAACATTATCACGAAGTCATGGAAGCGTGCAGATTTCATGAGTGATACGTTTGAAAAGACAATTGACCTCGGTGATTACACCTACAAGATGCTGCGCAGTGCTGATTTCTACGCACATGCAAGTGAAAAGCTCCGAGGTTGTGACAACATAGAGTGGCGAACAGAAACTGTTATTGAAATCAAGGAGCAGAGTGATGGTGCCGTGGTTGTCACTAGCGATGGCAGTTATCAATCCAAGGCCGTTTTTAACAGCATAATTGATTTAAAAGCGGAGGCGGCTGCATCAGCACATCCTTGGATTCACCAGCATTTTGTGGGATGGTTTATTCGAACGAAGGAGCCGATGTTCGATGATGCGCGTTTCACCATGATGGATTTTCGAATCGCTCAGCACAACAACACTCGGTTCATGTATGTGTTGCCAACGAGCAAGCACGAAGCCCTTTTTGAGTACACGCTTTTTTCGGGCAATCTATTGGCGCGAAGTGAATACGAAGAAGGTATTCGCGATTATCTCAAGCAAGCGGGCATTCATGAATATGAGATTGTAGAGCAAGAGGCAGGTATTATTCCCATGACTACCCATCCGTTTCATAGCAAGAACTCAGCGCATGTTTTGCATATTGGCAGCGCCGGAGGTTGGACCAAGGCGAGCACGGGTTACACGTTTTATTTATCAGGAAAACAGGCATCGCGGCTGTGCGCTCACCTGAAGAAGGGCATGTCGCCAATATCGTTTCATCGTAAAACACGGTTTGCCTTTTATGATGCGGTCGTGCTCGATGTGTTGCAGCGGCGCAACGATGTGGGGGCGGCCTTTTTTACCTCGGTCTACAAGCATAATCCAATTGACCGGGTATTCCGATTTTTAAATGAGGAATCGAGCCTGGTCGAGGAACTGCAGATCATTCGTCAATCTACTCCTCGCAAGGAGTTGATTAGC
>CAMBPD010000178.1 GCA_945869405.1 Chryseobacterium gleum
TAACGATGGTGATGGACAAGGGTTTAAGCCTTAGACAGGCTGAAGACCTTATCGATAGCTCAAAAGAGCAGGTGGATATTGTGAAACTCGGTTTTGGAACCTCCTCATTCGCTGGAAACTTGAAAGAGAAAGTGAAACTATACAAAGAGGCAAACTTCCGTGTATATGTGGGTGGAACATTGTTTGAAGCATTTTATGTGAGAGGACAATTGGATGATTATAAAAAGTACATTGACAGCCTTGGAATAGATACTGTGGAGATTTCTGATGGCAGCATGAGTATCCCTCACGGCAAGAAATGTGAGATCATTAGCGAATTCACCAAAAACTACAAGGTGCTTTCGGAAGTTGGTTCCAAAGAAGAGGGGATCCTCATATCACCCGCGCGTTGGATAAAAATGATGCAAAACGAGCTTGCAGCAGGCTCTTGGAAAGTCATTGCTGAAGCACGTGAGAGTGGCACTGTTGGTATATACCGTCCAAATGGGCAGGCACATACGATGCTCATCAATAAGATCATCAAAAACGTTAAGCCCGAGGACATTCTTTGGGAAGCGCCGAAAAAACCACAACAGGTCTATTTTATAAAGCAATTTGGCGCCAACGTAAACCTAGGCAACATAGCCGAAAACGAAGTAATTCCGCTGGAGTGTTTGCGCATTGGCTTGCGCGGCGACACATTTTTTGACTTTCTACCCGAAAGTACCGTCAAGAAATTTAAATCATGACAGCAACCATGAATACTATCTCTTCTCAACAACTTGCCCAATGGAAATTGCAAGAGGTCGAGCATCAATTAATAGACATTCGTGAAGCCTACGAGGTTGAAACCTGTCATATTTCCGGAGCACACATTCCCATGGGAGAAATCGTCTCACGTATAGGGGAAATAAAAAGGAACATACCTGTAATCATTCATTGTAAATCGGGTAGACGCTCGGAAGCAGTAGCAACGTATTTGGAACGACAAGGCTTCAGCAATGTGCATTCCCTGGAAGGAGGAATTTTGAGCTGGATTGCGAGCATCGACCCATCCCTAGAGGCTTACTGATTTAGTTTCGGGTTATCCAAATGTCTTCGGCCATCGCGTTGTGTTTTCTTATCCATGTTTTTTAAAAACGCAGCTTCGAGGTCGATCCCTGTTTGATTCGCAAGGCAAACCAACACAAAAAAAACATCCGCCAATTCGTCGCCTAGATCTTTGTTGGCATCACTTGGCTTCTCACTCTGTTCTCCATACCGACGCGCTATGATGCGCGCTACCTCACCTACTTCCTCGGTGAGTATTGCCATGTTGGTGAGCTCGTTAAAATAACGAACGCCCACACTATTAATCCAATCATCCACCGAGCGTTGTGCTTGTCGGAGTGTAATATCAGTTGAAGGTTGCTGGTCGTTCATCATAAAGCAAAAATAGCCCTCTCTCTCCTATCTGACGTACTTTGAAAGGTTTAGCATTGACAAAAGCTAAATAAACAAAAGCATGTTAGCACATTCATTTTTCACTATAACACATCGCAGGATAATTCCATTTCATTTGGCATGAGAAGGTGTTTTGCTTTTTGAAAGCATTCACCATACAAAACCAACATCAGTAATTAAAGCGTATTTCTACATGAAAACCTTTTTGCGCAGCGCATTCACAGGCTGGATGCTCATCCTACTAACCGCAGTTGCGAGTTACGCCCAATCATTCACCAATGTCGCCGCTTCAGTGGGTTTGGCTACAACCGGATCGAAAGATGCCGGTGCATGTTGGGCCGATTTCAACAACGATGGCTTCCTAGATTTGTTGGTCAACACAGAAAGCAACACCTCAGGCAGCAGACTGTATTTCTCAAATGCAGGAGCCTCATTCACTGATGTGACCGCAACAAATGCCCTTGAGTTGGGCTCTTCGGTAAAAGAACGTTCGGCTGTGGCTGCCGATTTCAACAACGACGGCTACACAGATTTCGTTGTGAATACCTTTAACCGTATTGAAGTATGGCTCAACAATGGCCCATCAGCCACTCCAGCATACAGCTTCGGAACGGCATCACAAAATCCTAATCAGGTCGTCAGTTCTATCAGCGGCGGTATAAATGCCGAAGCAATAGTGCTTGTCGATTATGACAACGACGGCGACATGGACATGATTGTTGACGACCATGGTTTTGGAGTAGACATACTATCAAACAATGGCTCTGGCTCATTCAGCGCAGTAGACAACGCAACAACAGGACTGCCAACCGGAGGAACAACAGGTGATTACGCAGCCGCTGCAGATTTCAATGGAGATGGTTTTGTAGACATATGTGTGCGTCGTCAATCCTCTGGCGACGTCTTCATTAACAACGGTAACGGCACTTTCTCTGAAGATGCATTTGATCAAAATGCAGTAAATAGCAATAAAGGCGGTGTGTTGTGGGCCGACTTCGACAACGATGGCGATCTCGATCTATTCTGGAGTGATGCCGGCACGAATCAAATATGGCGCAATGACAGTGGTAACCTTATCGCTACAGGCGAGCCCGCAACATCAGCCGGAGTGAATCTAAACTCTGCAAACATTGATGGTATAACAGCTGGTGACGTAGACAACGATGGCGACATTGACCTTTACCTTGCTAACGTATTTACTTCGGGCTTCCTTTTCATAAATGACAACCCCGCAACACTTCAATTCTCCCGCCCATCCTCACCCACAAACCTGGGCATCAACCCAGCCGGTGATGCTAACTGTGTTTCATTCGTAGACTACGACAACGATGGAGACCTTGATTTGTATGTAAGTATGGATGCAGGTGCCAATCAATTGTGGCAAAACGATCTGAACAACACCAATTTTATCAAAGTAAAAGCTCTTTGGGATTTTGGAGCTGGCAACTCCGCCCTCGCCAACGGAGCAACAGCCGAGTTGATTGACTGCTCATTCAACAGCATTTCATACATCACATCTGTAGGCGCTGGTGAAGGATATGGCGGCTTTGGTAACGCGGTGCTTCACCTTGGAGGAGTAAACCGCGACTCGATAGCATTCATCCGAGTAACCTATCCTTCGCGCAATGGCACCTCAGCAATCGTTACCGTGACGGTAACACCTTCTGAGCTCGCTGAGCAAACACTAACTGTTTTACATACCGATGCGTCCGACACGCTTCCATGCCCAAACCTAGCCCCTATAGCCAGCAATGACAATGGGTCAACGCTTAACGAAACACTAACAACGGTAACCAATATTACAGCCAACGATAGCGACGCCGACGGCACTATTGCCATTGGAAGTATCGATTTGGAT
Organism: Chryseobacterium gleum; assembly: GCA_945869405.1. GTDB lineage: Bacteria > Bacteroidota > Bacteroidia > Flavobacteriales_D > Sanyastnellaceae > JAIBBG01. Next base: position 3,281 of record CAMBPD010000178.1, read on the forward strand.
CCAATAACTAACGGGCAACAGACGGAGCTAATTACAGCGACAGGAGAGTGGGCAGTAAACACTACAACAGGTGATGTAACCTATACCCCAGCTCCCGGTTTCACTGGCACAGATTCGATTACATACACCGTGAACGACAATGATGGTGCAACGTCCAACGAAGCCACCATAGCCATCAACGTAACTTCAGAACCAAGCGTACCGGTAGCGACTGACGACAACGTATCTGGTGATGAAGACACCACGATTAACGATAACGTGCTTACCAATGATACGGAGGCGGATGGTGACCCAATAGAAGCGACCCTCATAACAGGCACCACAAACGGAATTTTCAGCCTTGCCATAGATGGTTCGTTAAGCTATGAGCCAAACGCGAATTTCTTTGGAACAGACCAAGCCACTTACAGCGCTTGCGACCTCAGTGGAAACTGCGATACGGCCACGGTATTCATAACAGTAAATCCGATCAATGATGCACCAGTAGCTGGTGACGACTTTTTTGAGATTGACAACCAATCAACCTATACCGCCTCACTCGCTTCAGAAGTAAACGACATTGACGGTGACATTCTTACGTTCAGCATTGTGACGAACGTGACGAACGGAACACTCACGCTTAACAGTAATGGAGATTACACCTATCAACCTAACATCGATTTTATTGGGTTAGATTCTTTTGAATACGCTGTATGTGACGGCATCGACTGTGATACGGCTCAAGTGGTCATCAACGTAAATAACTTCAACAACGATACTGACGGTGACGGCATCACTAATGACGATGAGATCGCCAATGGCAGCAACCCGAACGACCCATGCGACCCTAATCCGAATGCACTAGGCTCGAACGATTGCGATAGCGATGGACTTACGAATGATGAAGAGGCACTTGCCGGAACAGACAACACCAACCCAGACACCGACGGTGATGGTATTAACGACGGAACAGAGGTTGACAACGGTACTATACCTCTCGACCCATGTGACCCGAATGTGGGTGCAGTTGGAACTGCAGACTGCGACGGAGATGGACTTGACAACGACGGGGAAACACTTGCAGGTACCGACAACACAAATCCAGATACAGATGGCGACGGCTTCATTGACGGTGAAGAAGTGTTGAACGGCAGCGATCCGCTCAATGCATGTTCACCGCTGGCCACAGCACTTGGCACATCAGATTGCGACAGCGACGGTCTTGACAACGACAATGAGACAT
>CAMBPD010000179.1 GCA_945869405.1 Chryseobacterium gleum
GAAAGACCTTGCGACACACCGTTAAGAAAGAAATCATAAAATGCCTGCGCTCCAGTCGTTGTCACAGTAATGGCACCATTTGTTGAATTGGCGCAAGAAGGAAGTGTTGAAACCACGGCGTTAATGGCCAAATCGCAAGGAAACAAGCAAAGTCCATTATCGTAAGACGCTACCGTGTTGTAGTTTATTGCCGTTACGTCGGTACAACCAGGAACACAACCAGTGGTGCTTGAAAATTCGAAAGAATCGTTTACCGAAACTGAACCCGCTCCTGTATAGTTTGGGAATACTTGAAGGTTGAACGTTCCGCAGATTTCACCATCGGTTGTAATCTGAGCCAACAGCACCTTCAAGTCTGCGCCAGCCTGAGCGTTTGGGTTGTCAGGAAGAACAAACCAAGTACCACCCACAGGAGTGTTTACAACGAAACTATTCTCGCCGTATGGTGCTGTATTGAACGCTTGGTTCTGCCAAGGCTGAGCGGTATCTTCCGCCTTAAACACTGGATTGGCCGCGCCATCCTCGTTGCAGCTAATACCCACTGTCATATACGAATCGTATTGGGCCAAAGGCTGAGAAGCGTAGATTATACAAGGCAATGCATCACCTGTAGATCCGCCTGCGGTAAAATTCCAAATCCCAGAGTTCGATACATTCATCGACATTGGATTGTCGGCGTTACCCGAAACAGTCGTCACACGATCTGTCGCGCTGGCGGTATTTGCATAGATGCGATAGGTGGTATGGCCCGCCGGGTAACCCGCTAATGATCCGTTGTCGGTGTAAAACTCCTCAACGGTAATGCTCGATACCTGAGCTTGAGTGCTAGAAATTGCCCCTAGACAAACAGCAAGAAAAAGTAATGCTCTCTTCATGAGTTGGTATGGTTTGGATACAGATTAATGTTCGTTTCAACCGCCAAATATAGTCGGCAGCGGTTAACGTTAAAATTTTTCTTTCCACATTCTTAAATTGAAAAAGGGCTCCCAAATGGAAGCCCCTTTTTCACTATTCTAGATGGAAATAAAGCTTATTTGATCATCACAGTCACCAATTGCGATTGGCTTCCATTGCTCAAAGAGAGTGAATAAACTCCGGCTGACAACATTGATGTGTTAATTGTCATAACCTTTTGTCCACTCACCTGTCCTAGGTTTTCCTCTACAACCACCTGACCTAGGCCATTCACCATGCGCACGGTCATTTGTTGAGCTACTGCTGCTACAAACTGTACGTTGAGAATATCTTCAGCGGGGTTGGGGTATACCGACAGATTGGAAACAGAACCTACATTCTCGTTTACGGATATTGGAGCGCAAGCTTCGCACGTATCATATGTCCAACATACAGTTACCGGGTTACTATCTGTGCGAACTAGAATACGGTTGTCCGAAAACGTTCCGTTGTCTACGCCACAACCACCAATTTCCGTAAAGTCAGCAGTTTCTTCAGTAAAATCAGCACCACTAGGTGTGCCCACGCGGAATTTGTAGAACACAGAACTGATACACACTTGTGGCACGGTGACACTCCAAGTGCCATCAGCATCGGTGTCGCTCATCTGCAACGCACCATCCTGCCAGTTGATCTCAGTGAAGTTGCCCATCACCCACATCACTTGACCTGCAGCCACCTGCAAAGTGCCCGGACGCACTTCAAACGTTACATCGCCTGGAGCCACAACAGGACCGCAAGGCTCCGCTGAATCGAAACAAACAGCAGGAAGCTCTTGTGGAGAATCAGCTACAACCGTCAACTGACGATTTCCGATTCCTTCCCATCCACCTCCGCCGACACGAAACTTGTATTCATAATTTCCAGCGGACAAATTCACTGTCAAGGTCCAAATTCCATCACCATCATCATCAGACATAGGTGCACCATTCGACCAGTCAGTTACAGTTCCCATCAAATTAATACCTGGAGAAGTATCAGCGCATGATGCGTTCATGTCTACACTAAATGTCACGGACACCGGCTGAGAGCAAGCGTCGCAGGAGTTCCAACAGTAAACAGGAAGAACTGTATTCACATCGGTAATCGTAAGTGTACGGTTTGAACCATCGCCACAAGGAGCACCAACAGTTTCATTCGGGTAAATCCAATCGTTACCGTTGATGAATTTATATTGGATTGGGTCTGCTGTTGCAGTTGCAATTGTCGTTTCCCACACATTGTTTCCGTCCCAATCTTGAAGAGGAACGAATGTTAGCCAGTCGACAAATGAACCGTTTACGTGAACTCCGAAAGGACTGATATCCTCTCCAGGCTCAGCGAAGTTGCCATCCAAATCCAAATCGACTGTGCTCATATCTACACGCACACGCACTGCATTTTCTCCGCAATCCGCGCATTCTCCGTAACACACAGAGTATGACGTTGCTTCAGTGCCTACCATCATTTGGCGGTTGCTGTTACCGTTTACTTCTACGGTGCAAGTTGTAGGAACGTTTTCAGAGAATGGCCAATCGTTACCATTTATAAACTTGAATTCGTAACGTCCAGGCAATAACATCAATGTAGCCGAGTAAACGTAGTCCATGTTGTCATCTGTCATCAAGCCTGATTCCGCACTTGGCGTCCAGTTCTGATAACCTGCATTGTCAATCACATCATCGTAGTTAGGGTCAGCGAAGTTTCCCACTACGTGCAAACTGTCCGACATGCCAATAGGTAGCATGTTCACATTGAAAGTTACTGCTGTTTGGGCCATTGCGCCCGCGGCAACCATCAAACTCAAGATACTCAAGTAGATTTTTTTCATAATTGTTTTTTGTTAATTGGATAGCTGGTGTACTTTGAACACTATGCATCAAAAGTAAATACTTTCGCAATTGTCAAGCCTGACGATTAATTTTTTATGAAACTATCTTTTCCACAACTACTGATTGCGCTCCTCTGCTTTGGCGCTGCCCAACTCAATGAAGCAATTTCACAGTCTGTCGTGCGTGCCGACCCGCCCAACTGGTGGTTGGGCATGCAGCACAACAAAGTTGAAATTTTGTTTCAGGCAAAATACATCGGCAAGTGCAAGCCATTTGTTGAAAGTGCGCACTGCAAGATCATTGGTTCGACCCCTCTGCCCAACCCCGACTACCTGCTGGTGGAAATTGAAATAGCCCCCGATTGTCAGGCCGGAAAAGTGGACTTCCTTTTCGCTTCATCGCGCAATGACTACAAGTATTCATTCCCCATTGAAGGCCGCAACACTGATGCAAGCCATGGCTTAAGCGCCAACGATTTGATCTACCTGGTCTTTCCCGACCGCTTTGCCAATGGCGATCCTTCGAATGACAACGCCCCTACCCTTCTCGAACCCAAGGCCGACCGCACGGGTCTGAAGTCGCGTCACGGGGGCGATATCGCAGGCATCCAACAACATCTCGACTACTTCACAGAATTAGGTGTTACCGCACTTTGGCTCAACCCTGTGCTCGAAAACAACCAGCCGTATGAAAGCTATCACGGCTATGCTGCAACCGACTTGTACAAAGTCGATCGGCGATTGGGAACGAATTCATCCTATAAGCAGTTGGTAGCTGAATGCCATCAAAAAGGCATCAAAGTAATTTGGGATGTGGTTTACAATCACTGGGGTAACGAGCACCATTTATTCAAGAACCTGCCCGACAGCAACTGGGTGCATTGGTTTCCGCAATTCACACGCACAAGCTACCGCGCCGAAACGCTCATGGATCCATACGCGAGCAAGGCCGACCGCGACATTATGACCAACGCGTGGTTCGACAAGCACATGCCCGACCTTAATCAACAAGACCCTCATTTGGCCCGCTACCTCATACAGAACTCGCTGTGGTGGGTGGAATACGCGGGCATCGACGCGTTTCGAATCGACACCTACGCATATCCCGATCAAGACTTTATGAAGCAACTGGATGAAGCGATGCGCCTTGAGTATCCCGACTTTTTCCTGTTTGGTGAAACGTGGGTGCAGGGTTCACCCGTGCAGGCCTGGTTCACCGAAGAGGCAGAAGTGAAAAAGAGCTTCAACTCATCGTTGCATTCCGTAACCGACTTTCAATTGTATTATGCCATCACCAAAGGATTGAATGAAAACTTCGGATGGGAGGAAGGATTCCGTCGTATTGAGCTCACGCTTGCGCATGATATCCTTTACAAAGACCCCAACAACCTCGTAACCTTCCTCGACAACCACGACCTGAGCCGTTTCTATAGCGTGATGGGTGAAGATCTTGCGCGATTCAAAATGGGCATTGCGCTCTTGTATACATTAAGGGGGATTCCATCCATCTACTACGGCACTGAAATTCTGATGAAGAACTTCTCCGACCCCGACGCCAAGGTGCGCGAAGATTTCCCGGGCGGCTGGCTGGGCGATGCATCCAATAAATTCACCTCCGCCGGTCGCACCAAACAAGAACAAGAAGCTTTCGACTTCTGCTCTATACTAGGTACTTGGCGCAAGGCGAATACTTGGTTTGGCAACTCAAA
>CAMBPD010000180.1 GCA_945869405.1 Chryseobacterium gleum
TCAACAACGCTTCGACGCGATGAATGATTACTATTTCCGCTTGATGCACCGCTTGTACCGACGCGAATACCTGAGCTCGCCCATGAGTGAGTTTATTTCACTCATTGTGATTTCGATTTTGCTCTTCGTTGGCGGTGGCATCGTCATCAATGGCGAGATGGGAGGGGAGCTGCTCATCGGTTATTTAGTCGTTTTTTCACAAATCATCCAACCGGCACGGGCCTTCAGTGATGCTATTTTTAAAATCAGCAAGGGCGCTGCCTCCCTAGAGCGCATCAACGAAATTCTTGATGCCCCGCTTACGGTGAATGACCCGGAAGTGCCCAAACCCCTCACGGAATTCAACCAACGCATCGAGTTCAAGAACATACGATTTGGATATTTCGGTGATCCTGTGCTGCACGACATTTCGTTTACCATTGAAAAGGGTCAGACTGTCGCATTGGTCGGCCCAAGCGGTAGTGGAAAGAGCACACTTGCTTCGTTGCTAGCCCGCTTTTATGACCCTCTCCAAGGTGATGTGCTCATCGATGGTAACTCACTGCGCGATTGCCGAGTGGCCGACGTAAGAAACCTGATGGGCTTCGTGTCGCAGGAGTCCATTCTCTTCAACGACTCTATTAAAAACAACATTGCGCTAGGTGGTGAGGCGGAACTAGACATGCAGCGCATCGTGCAAAGCGCCCGTATGGCCAATGCAGAAGAGTTCATTGAGCCGTTGCCTGAGCAGTATGAGTACAACGTTGGCGACGGAGGAAACAAACTCAGTGGTGGACAGAAACAACGACTCGCCATTGCGCGGGCACTCTATAAAAACCCGCCAATTCTCATCTTAGACGAGGCTACTTCAGCCCTCGACACACAGAGCGAGATGCTGGTGCAAGAAGCCATTTACAAGCTGATGCAAAATCGTACTTCGCTTGTGATCGCTCACCGTTTGAGCACCATTAAAAAAGCAGATAAGATAATTGTCATTCAGTCCGGAACCATTGCCGAACAAGGCACCCATGAGGAACTAATGTCTCAAGACGGGGTGTATAAACGATTGGTGGAGATGCAGAATTTTGGATAATAGAGGTTTATTGATTACGAATTACGGATTGAGCAATGCCATTGCTAATCGACCACTCGCCATTCCCCACTGCTATCTCACCACCAAAATACTCCCTCGGCTTCTCGCCTTGCTGAGTGCTTCCATTTGGTTGTAATCAAGGGCTTCAATTTGCCAGGTATAAACACCATTGGGCAAAAAGTACTCGGGTGCACCGCCGGTCCAAACATCTTCGGGGTCGTTGGTTTCCCAAACCACTTGGCCGTATCGATTGAAAATACGTAGGGTGTACCTAGAAAGTCCATTGGCATACACACGAAACACATCGTTGAGTCCATCGCCGTCGGGAGTAATAGCTGTGGGAGCATAGATGTAGATGCAATCGATTTCCATAATCACCGTGTCACGCGCGATACATTCGTTGAGAGAGCTGATCATCACCAGCTCAGAGGTGCGTCTGGGAGTCGGGAAGGTGATGGTATCGCCAGAACCGACCTCAATGCCGTCAATTTCCCAATACGTTTCATCTCCGTCGCTGCTTCCGAGTAGAAGCGTATTTTCTTCGCAATCACCATAAAAATCTTCTCCAGCAAAAATTAGCGGATAGGGACTGAAGAACACAGAAACAGTGTCGGTGGTGTCGCAGCTCACCAAATGAGCAGTGACAACATAGATGCCGCTGTTGGTTACGGTGAGCGTGTCGGCAACAATACCTCCCGCCCAGCTGTAACTCACGAAATCGCCAGAAGGAATAATCTCAACAACTTCACCTTCGCATGCGGTATCCTTCGAAGCGGTGGTCTCTATAGACAAGTCAACCTCTACATCCACAGTGATCGTGTCGCTGAAAATTGGACATTCGCCTGTAATGGATGCCGAGAAATAATAAGTGCCGTCGGCTGTGGCGTTGAAAAAAAGTCCGGTTGCACCAACTATTGCCGCGCCATTCTGGTACCATTGAATAATTGGTCCGTCGCTAACGCCAAGGATAGGATGTTCTGTTAAGCACGTCGCCAACACATTATTTTCGGCGTAGGGTGGAGGCGACCATCCTGCGAGTGTGGCCACAGGGTTAGAAATTATCGTTACTGGCGCACCTAGGCTGGTGCAGCCATTGTCTGTAGCTTCTAGCGTCACGCTTGTCGCTTGCGCGTAGGCCATATTCAGGGTGGCTGATGTGCTCGTGGCGGATCCGTTTTCGAACCACTGGTAGCTTTGGTGCGTGTTCGCCGAGTTGAGCACGAATTCTTCGCTCGGACACAACTCTACGGGCCCCGTCGGAGTAATTTGCACCACAGGAAACGCGTTCACAATTGCGGTTATGGCTAAAGGCTCGCTGGTGCACCCATTCTCGGTAACCGATAAGGTGTAGTTGAATGAACCCGAAGTGCTTGTCGTTACTGTATAATTTACCAACGTCGAAATGGTCGCGGCTCCCTCGCTCCATGAGTAACCGTCGAACCCCGGAACACCTTCGAGCATCAACCCTTCGTCTACACATACCTCTGTGTCTGTGGTGAGTATGCTTGCAACGGGTTGCGGGTTGATGGTTACAGCCACCGGAAGTGATTCGTTGGAGCATATCCCGTTGTTAGACACAACACTATAGCTGCCAGACGTGTTTACCGCCAGGCTGCTACTCACTTCATTTACCATATCTACCCCATCCAACAGCCATTGCAACGTGCCACCTGCTAGGGTGCTCAACGTTAGCTCTTCATTGTCGCAAAGAGTAGTGGCCCCAGATGCTGTTATTGTGGGAAGAATGGGCTCGTCTACTTGAATGGTGGTGGTGGTTGTGTTGGTCTCACCACACGTGTTTTCAACGGTGAGTTCTACCGTCTGGCTACCAAAGGAGTTGAATGTAATACCTATCGGGTTTTGTTCTGTTGAGGTTGCAGGAGAGGCGTTGGGAAACGTCCAACTGTAGGCATACGCACCGCTGGATGATCCGTCGAAGTTCAATGTGCTGCCTTCACACACCACGTTGGTGGTAACGTTGATTGCGGCTATCGGAAGCTGGTCGCTGTTGGTTGTGCCGAACGAAGTGGAGCCAGAGGTCACCCAAGTGCCGCTGCAGTCTTGCTCGTTGGTGCTGCCTTCATTTACGATAATTGATTCAAAACCGGTGTCGTCAATAAGCGTAAGTCCAGTGAGGGCTGAACAGCCATTAGACGCAACTGAGGTAATCAATGCAGGAAAAGATCCGCCGCCCCAGTATACTCCCGATAGCAAGTTGCCCGTATTGTCGAGGAGGAAAATCTGTTCTGCTCCGTCTGTAAAGCTTCCCGTTTGAACCAGGCTTGAACTGCAGCTGCAGGTGTTCCAGTTTAAATCGGGTACCAATCCATTCAACCCGCTGCCGATAGTGTATACTTCGAAAGCAGGCAACACAGTGCCACTGGGTATGGTAAGTGTGAAGTCGCCATCGCCTATGATCATACATCCAATGTCTGCAGCATTGGGGCATGTGTTGTAGAGTTCAATCCACTCTCCACTATTGGGGGGAACTCCATCGCTACCTAAGGGATTCACTAGAATTTCATTGATGACCACGCATTGCGCAAAAGCGCATTGCGATTGAATGATGAAATAGGTGAGCAGCGTTATAATAACGTGTATGGCTTTCTGCACAGAATTGCTTTAAGGTTAGCTTAAATTAGGTCGGCGAATTTCGCTAAGAGGAAGCGTTTTTTAACCATTTGGTTGCATAAAAATTCACCAATAGTGACAATTGTTACTCACAATGGTTAGTAGGAGTTATAAGTTTGTCCTATGATTCATGAAAAAAGTGGCATAGTGGCGATGCTTCGGCATGAGTGCCCGTCATGCAAGCAGACCTCCATCTATAAAAACCCCAGCGTGTACACGTTTGTTGAAATTGGCGCTATGCACAAGGTCTGCCCGGTGTGCCACACCAACCTTTCTCCCGAAACAGGATTCTATTTTGGAGCGGCCTATGTGAGTTGGGGTCTCACGGTGGCGCTATGGATTTCGGTGCTCGTGCTACTGAAAGGGTTGGATGCCATTGGCGCAATAGAGTTCGGCTTCCTCACCCACCCCGTTACTTTTTTGACTTCTGGAGCTATTGCGACTCTAGTCGCTTTTCCCTACCTCTTCCGAGTTTCGCGCAGTATCTGGGCACACATGTTTATCAAAAAAAATCACACAACAGAGCCTTCATAGTCTAGGTTACCAAGCGCAAATGACGGTGTCATAAATAGCTCCGTATCCTATAAATGCTCCCAGACCTCCTTCCAGATTGCCCTCCAAATTGAAGGGTGTAGCAAACGGACTTCCTTGATTGGCAATTTGTGTTTCCAAGCTTCGAATGAACTT
>CAMBPD010000181.1 GCA_945869405.1 Chryseobacterium gleum
AGTTGAACACCAACATTCGTCGACCCCTTACCAGAGTGGAGGCACAGACTGAGGTTTATGTGCCTTTTTTTAAAAGACAAACCTTACTCGTAGCTATGAAGGGGGCTGTTATGCTGAGCGATTCTCTATACGAAAATGAAGTGTATAGAATTGGAGGACTTCGCACAATTCGAGGCATCAATGAAGAGAGCATATTTGCCTCTTCCTGGGGGGCGGCTACCTTGGAATATCGATGGCTTTTGGAAGAGAACTCAGCTGTCTTTGTGTTTGTGGATCAGGCCTGGTACGAGTATAAAAGTGCTAGAGGATATCTGCGTGATTATCCCGTGAATGCAGGTGCGGGATTCAACTTCGAAACGAAAGCAGGAATCTTCACATTTAACTACGCGCTCGGTAAGCAGTTTGATAACCCCGTGCTGGTGCGGAATGGTAAAATAAGCTTTGGTTTCCGAAGCTTGTTTTGAAATAATTGGAAGGTCATAAGAGGCTGCAGTTCAAGCTTTATATTCTGTACTTTCGCAACATCTAAATTACTGTCATGAAATTTAAGGTTATTCTGTTCACCATCATACTGGTTGTGCTCGTTGTGGTTGGAGCCAGTAACTCAGGTATTATGCGTGAATTTCGAATGACCGAGGTCGAACCGAAAATTGTCGGAGTGGATTCTGTTTCGGTAGATTCGGTTATCGGTCTTGGATCTACATACCTGGGAAAGCCTTATCGATATAAGGGAGATGCGCCATGGAGTTTGGATTGTAGTGGTTTCATCTCTTACATCTATTCAGAATTTGGTGTGAAACTACCCAAGAGTGCAACAGCCATGGAAGGCAGTGTCGATAAAATTGACTTTAGCCAAGTGGCTAAGGGAGATATTCTGTTTTTCAAGGGACGTGACATCAACAGCAAGTCAGTGGGGCACGTAGCGTTGGTGGTGAATGTTCTTGAGAAAGGGGTAGAAATCATGCACAGTTGCAATCGCGGAATACTCACAGAGAAGTACCCAGGATTGGATTACTACAATCGAAGGTTCTTGTTTGCGGGCCGAATAAAGAATGTCCCATGGAAGTCAACGACTGCTAATGCGAGTGTTTCGTCTTCGGTACGTGCTCAATCGGATACTATTTCAATCATTGGAGTGGGTGATATGATGCTCGGCACCAATTATCCATCGCCCTCTTATTTACCTCCCAATGAAGGGCGCGACTTATTGACTCCTGTAAAGTCCATTCTTGAATCTGCGAACATCGCCTTCGGTAATCTGGAAGGTACTATTTTATCAGGCGCCGGAACAGTCAAGACCTGCAACGATCCTGCTGTTTGTTATGCTTTCAAGAGTCCTGATAATTACGTTAATCATTATGTGGAAGCAGGGTTCGATGTGCTAAGTCTGGCCAACAATCATAGTGGTGATTTTGGTTCAGCTGGTAAGTCGAACACCGTGAAACTATTGAAGGAGAAGGGTGTTTTCTTTGCTGGTCTCTCCGATTGCCCTTATACAACCTTTGAAAAAGAGGGCGTCAAGTATGGGTTTTGTGCGTTTGCGCCCAACAGTGGGACAGTAAGCATCAACGATAAGAAGAATGCAGTGCGTATCGTTCAGCATCTTGACTCCATTTCGGATGTTGTGATAGTTTCTTTTCACGGCGGTGCGGAAGGAGTTGCCAATGTTCACATTACTCGCAAAGCGGAACTTTATTTAGGAGAGAATCGTGGAAACCCTTATCAATTCGCGCGAGATGTAATTGATGCAGGTGCTGATATCGTGTTTGGTCATGGGCCCCATGTGACACGTGCCATAGATCTTTACAAGGGACGCTTTATCGCTTACAGTCTTGGCAACTTCGCAACTTATGGAAGGTTCAATCTTAAGGCGCAGGCCGGCATAGCTCCTATTGTAAAGATTAACGTAGGATTGGATGGCTCTTTTTTGAACGGACGTATCTACTCTATTCAGCAGTTGGGCGAAGGGGGGCCGTTACTGGATCCTGCTCAGGGCGCCCTCAATGAGATCATTAAGCTAACAGCTGCTGACATTCCTGAGGTGCCGATTAAAATAGATAAATTCGGAAATATTACATTGAAATGAATGAAACGCGCGAAACACTCTGCCGCTTAGTACGCGAAAAGGCGGTCTTGAAGCAAGATGTTTATCACAACACACTGAGCGTCTTCGAAGAACTCAAGGTGGTGCTTTCTGAAACAGTGAGGGACGTGTCGGCCAACTTTGGAGTAGCAGATTCTCGCGTGGAATTTCATTATCGTGATGGCGGTGATTTTCAGGCAGAGATTAAAATTGCAGGTGATGTGCTGGTGTTTTATATGCATACCAATGTTTTTCAATTCGATAAATCGAACGCTGTTTGGAAAAGTGGTTATGTGAAGAACAACCCAGACAACGCGTATGTCGGAATTATTAATGTCTACAACTTTCTGGCTGATTCGTTTAAATACCAGCGCACGTCAGATGTAGGGTATCTTATTGCGCGCATTTTCGTCAACAAGGAAAACCACTACTTCGTTCAAGGGAAGCGCCAGATGGGGTTTTTATACAACGACTTTATCAATAGTCAGCTCGATAAAGAAGCCATGCGCAAGGTGGTTGAAAGTGCGATCTTATATACCCTTGACTTCGATTTGTTGGCGCCGCCCTATGAGAATCTGCAGCAAGTTACCGTGGAGGAAATTCAAAGCGTAACTACCAGCGCCAACCTAGCGACAGGCAAGCGAATGGGGTTTCGTTTCGGATTAGACGACCACACGCTGTGAGCTTGATTGCATTCGAAAAAGATTAATAGCCGCGCTGAACGAAGAGGGAACAAGGCACGTCACATTTTGCGCTTTATTTTTTCTCGGTCGATGTTGCTTTCGGCAAATAGTCGCCGCTGTATCCATATCCATATCCGTAACCGTATCCGTATCCTCGAATTGCTTTGAAGCGATTCAGTGCGATTCCCATGCGCGGTAACCTTCCCGCTTCATGAAGAGATTGGATAGCATCCAATTGCGCTTTGCGAATTAATTTGATATTGATAATGTACACAACGCAATCTAAGTGTGACGCGATATGATATGCATCTGAGACTAGACCGATTGGAGCCGTGTCAACAATAATGTAGTCGTACGTTTTTTTCAACTCCTCAATGAGCGTTTTGAAACGATTGCTCATCAACATTTCAGACGGATTGGGTGGAACGGGGCCGGAGGTGATAAGGTCGAAGTGGAACGTGTTGCCACCGGGAATAATCACATCGTGAAGTGTCGATTGAGGTTTTGTCAAATAATAACTCAGTCCTTTGGTGTCTTCCACTTGAAGATAGTTGGCCAGCTTGGGGTGGCGAAGGTCGGTTCCCAAGAGGATGGTGCGTTTGCCAGCAAAGTGTAGTGACTCAGCGAGGTTTATGGAGAGGAACGATTTTCCTTCTTTCCCAACGGAAGAGGTTACGCCAACAACGCGCGGGCCATCGTGCATGCCGGCGCATAAATAGTCTACGTTGGTGCGAAGCATCCGGAAGGCTTCAGAGTTTATCGATCGGTCGGTGTTGCTGTATATGAGGTGTGAAGACAGAACCGCCATCTCTGGAATTTCACCGAGATACGGAATGGTGAGCTTGCTGAGGTCTCGCTTGCTTTTGACTTTGGTATTGAGTGATTCTAGCAGGTACAAGAACACAATCGGAAGCAGCAGGCCGAGGAGTGAACATACACCATAGATGATGGCTAGCTTGGGACTGATTTTACTCTTAGTCGAATAGGCTGGGTCAATCGTTTTGGCGTTGGCAACAGTAACAGCAAGCGCAATATTGGTCTCTTCTCGCTTTTGAAGAAGATAGAGGTAGAGTGATTCTTTGATTTGTTGCTGGCGTTGTATATCGCGAAATGCTCGTTCGAAAGTGGGCACGTCTTGTATTTTACTGTTGATGCCACGTGCATATTTCGATAATCCGTCAAGTTTGATCCGGAGTGCTTTGAGTGTGTTTTCAAAGCTCGACCGGAGAGAGTTTCGAAGCTTAGAGAGCTCGGGTTCTAACGCAACGGTTGCAGGATTCTTTTCACCCGCAGATACTCTCAAACGATTGTGCTCTAACACCAGCTTGTTGTACTCCCAAATCATGAAGTTCACAGATTCGTCTTTAAGGCCAAGGTTCGCAGGTAGCAAGTCTTCAATGGTATTGCTTTTGTTCATCTCTTCGAGCACGAACTGATGGAGAGCCACTTCATTTTCGCATTCAAGTATTTCTTGCTCTGCGTTGATGCCTGAGCTCACTATAAGATCTGCTTCAGAAGTGATATCGGTAAGTTTGTTTTGTCGCTTGAACGTTTCTACCTCGCC
>CAMBPD010000182.1 GCA_945869405.1 Chryseobacterium gleum
GAGGTCGAAAGTGAGTTCGAACATTTGTAGAACACGATCCTCTTCGGTTAACGTATAGCCCATGCGATAAAAAGCATCCGTGAAAGCGGCTATGTTGCCGAAAGTAATCGGCACACCTTTGGGCACACCTGTAGTTCCTGAAGTGAATAGAATGTATGCAGTGCTATTGTCGTCTTGAACAAATGCTGAAGCTCTTTCGAGCATTCGATATATTTCCTGCTCGGTGGCATCGGGCCAAATGGTAGCTTCGGAGGAGTCAATGATTCCAGCGAGTGCAACTTGATTTTTAATACGGTTGTTAAGGTCGGCCGGGCTGTTGGGGTTAAGCGGAACATAGTTTTTTCCGCAAAGCCAACAAGCCCAGATGGCGGCGTATGTATCTATGTGGTCATGCGTCATAATTGCCACAGTGGACCCGTTCATTTCTTGTATGCGTTGAAAAAGAGACGCTGTTCGCACGCTTAATTGTGCATACGAGAATGTTTGCTCGTCGATGCAGAAGGCGGAACGTTGCCGATGTTTATCACTCTGCGCTAGAAATGGCAGAATTATTCTAGAGTGGAAAAGGTTCACGACAAGGCATTGATTAAGGTTCACGAAGGTAAAAGAAGATGACGAAAGATTGGGTTGCGAGTTTAGTAGAAAATGAAAAAGCAGAACATGTGTTCTGCTTTTCTCTTTGTAGCGGGGGCCAGACTCGAACTGACGACCTTTGGGTTATGAGCCCAACGAGCTACCAACTGCTCCACCCCGCACTCTAAAAATGTTCCCAAATCGTTACTTATTTGGGGGTGCGAATATAGCCTACTTTTGTACGAGTAACAATTCTTTTTCAAAATTGCAGGAAACCACACACAAAGCAGGATTCGTCAACATCATCGGCAATCCAAATGCGGGCAAGTCAACCCTCATGAACGCCCTGATGGGCGAGAAACTCAGTATTGTAACTCCCAAAGCGCAGACTACACGTCATCGCATAATGGGTATTCTCAATGGTGACGATTATCAAATTGTATACAGCGACACTCCCGGAGTGCTCGACCCAAAATATAAGCTTCAGGAAGGTATGATGAAGGTGGTTGGCAGCGCACTTACCGATGCCGACCTCATCTTATTGGTGGTAGATAGTGCCGACAAAAGGGAGATTCACCCGCCAACGTTAGACAAGATTCGCAAGACCGAAATACCGGTCTTTGTTATTCTCAACAAGTACGATCTTGTGGGCAATGATGGAGTGAATGCCCTATTTGATTTTTGGACGGAGATGCTGCCAACAGCTAAAGTATTTCCCGTTTCCGCTCTGGAGAAAATTCACACCCGTGAGCTGCTTGTTCAAATAATCCGCGTGCTACCAGAGTCTCCGCCATATTTTCCGAAGGATGATGTAAGCGATCGGTCGATGCGATTTTTCGTGAGTGAAATTATTCGTGAAAAGATATTCATGAATTACGACAAGGAAATACCCTATGCATCAGAGGTGCACATCGAGGAGTATATAGAAGAGCCGGACATAGTGCGTATATCAGCGTTGATCATGGTGGAGCGTGAATCGCAGAAGCGCATTGTCATTGGTCACCTCGGTAGTGGATTAAAACGGGTAGGCACACAAGCAAGAAAGGATATGGAGTCGTTTATCGGTAAGCAAGTCTTTTTGAAAACGCACGTTAAGGTGGACGAGAATTGGCGGCACGACGAGAGAAAACTAAAAAACTTCGGATACCTCGACTAGAATGATTGCTTTCGCAAATGCCAAGATTAACTTGGGCTTGTACGTCACTGAGCGCAGAGTTGATGGTTTTCATAACTTGGAAAGCATTTTTCTTCCTGTAAGCTTGAGCGATGTTGTAGAAGCTGTGCGAATTGATGGTGATGATATTGTGTTTTCCGCGCAGGGCCGCAGCATTGACGGAGATTCGGAGACCAACTTGTGTGTGCGTGCATATCGATTGTTGCAGCGCGATTTCAAGCTGGGTGGAGTAGAGGCGACCATGTTGAAGAATGTCCCAATCGGCGCAGGCTTGGGTGGTGGTTCTAGTGATGGTTCTCACATGTTGAAGCTCCTAAATACAATTTTCAATCTTGAACTTTCATCTGAACAATTGCAGGCATACGCAGCGCAATTGGGAAGTGATTGTCCTTTCTTCATAGAAAACAAATCTTGTTATGTGCATGGACGCGGCGAATTGATCGATCCAATCGAATTGCGATTGAAAGGCCAGCACGTGGTGATAATTCATCCCGGCATACACGTGAGCACGGCAGAGGCCTATCGCGGAATTGTGCCGCGACGTTCACCTTTTGATTTGCGTCAAATAGAGCGTTTGCCGCGAGAAGTTTGGCAACAGTCTGTGACCAACGATTTTGAAGAAACCGTTTGCAAGAATCATCCTGCCATCGAAGAGCTTATTCAAACCTTATTGCATGAAGGAGCATGGTATGCGCGCATGAGCGGCAGTGGTTCTGCTGTATTTGGGTTTTTTGATGAGCCGGTCGAGTTAAAATCAATCGACCCGTCCTTCTTCGTGCATTGGGGCAAGGTGTTGTGATTAGCCGCTAATGCACCTTCAATTGCTTTGACACAATACCTCGATTGGTAAATGCTTGCACGGTATATATCCCCGAGGTGAGAGGTCTGCAATCCATCGTAAATGCCTCGGTGAATGTCACGTCCAATCGAAACACAATTTCACCCAGCATATTCAATACCTGTATGCCATTGCATGTGAGTGTCTTCGGAATTTCAATGGTAACCATATCTTTTGCAGGGTTGGGGTAGATGGTGAAATCCATCTCGTTTTGCGTAATCACCGAGTTCGTTGAAACCTGAATTATTTGTGTTGCAGTATCGCTGAGTCCGCAACGTTGAGCAATAAGGCTTATCTCATAATCACCCGGTTCATTGATTGCAATAGAAGTTGCCGTTTCCGTCAGTTCAATCCAATTAATGCCATCGATTGAAAAGGAGAATATATCTGCATTTACACTGTTGTTGGTAAGCAAGAAATCTGTAGCGTTGACGGGTGTTATGGTGAACTCGGCTGCCGGATCCCAGTTGCTCACATACCAATCGGTTGGTTGCAAGAAAACCAGCTCGTGCACCACTTGTCGAATGGTCGATTCCTGGGTATTGTCTATGGTGTAATCATACAGCGCATTGAGCGGTGATTTGCGAAAGAATGTGGTGTAGAAGCAGAGCGCCGCGACATACGAACCCGCGGGTGACGGATGGCTTCCATCAGAAGAAAAAAGATCAATGTCGGGATGGTTTTCTCGGAGGAATCGCCATACTGCAGCCACCGGCGATACGGTGCCCTGGTTCATTTCTGCCATCATCATGTAGCGTTCACGCAGCAAATCGTCCATGCCTTCATACGTGCATACAGGCGGCCAGCTGGCGCAGTTTTGTTGATCGCCGTTTTCGCGCCCCCATGTCATGTAGAAGACCGTTTCTGCGCATGGGCTATGAGCGAGAATTGAATCGTTGAGTTGGGAGGCGAACGGAAACGTTTCTACTTCAACTTGTGCTAACGGAAACGCCGGCATTTGACTTTGTTGTTGGAGCACAACGAAGTCCCAGTTTCCTTCATCAATAAAATTCATGGAAGCCGTATTCCCTAAGTGCCCTTCAAATGTGTAGCCACCGGGAGTGTTCGACGCGACTGCCAGAGTGTCGCCTGCCGATAGTGCTACATCGGAAGTAAGCTGCGGGAGATTGTTGTATGCTGTGTAGGAATTACCAATGAATAGAGCACGTTTTGATAATTGTGCTAATGACGAATTGGTGAAACAAATTCCAAATGCAACGATGATAATGAATGCCGTTTTTTTTATTCTCCCGATAGATTGATGCGCTGATTCCATTGTTGATCGGCTTGCGTAATTTGTAGAATGTAGATTCCTCTCGACAGTTCACCGCATTCTACGAGGGCAAAGGACGTGTTCGTTAACTGTTGGTCCAAAACGGTTGCACCATTCATATTAATGAGCTTCAGGTTATAGTTGTCAGAAGCCGGCAGTTGCACAAAGAAGCTACCCGATGCCGGGTTGGGATATACGGATAATTGCTTTTGTAGAGATGTGTTCTGAACGAAGGTGGTATTGCAAGGAATGTAAATAGTTCCGGGCGAGCCGAGAACACAACCCGCGAACCAGTTCTCGCCGCTGTTTACGTTCCCACTGCTGTCGAGAAGCTCAAGGGTGTAACCCATTGCATTGGCCTCTTGCGGCCATGGCTCATTGTTTTGATAGTAAGTAGAGAAATTCAACTTGCCTTGTGTATCGTAGAGGCGAATCAGTTCCCCGTTTTCACTCAATCCGAACGCAAG
>CAMBPD010000183.1 GCA_945869405.1 Chryseobacterium gleum
TTACAATGTGAAGTCTACCGCACACCCATCCACCGCGAATCTTTCTAACTTCACGGCCTCAAACCATTTTATGCGAATACTCGGATTTTTTATACTTGGAGTGGTGGCCACGCTGCATGCCTCGGCCCAACAAGCTTCGTGGCAACAACGCGTGAACTACGCCATCGATGTGACCTTCGACCACACCAACCACCACTATGCGGGCAAAGAACGCCTCATCTACACCAACAACTCGCCCGATGCAATTACCAGGGTGTTCTTTCACCTCTACAACAACGCCTTCCAACCGGGAAGCGCCATGGATGTGCGCTCACGCACCATCGTCGATCCCGACGGACGTGTGGCAGACCGCATATCGCAACTAAAGCCCGAAGAAATTGGTTACCTCCACGTAACACGGATCCAACAAGATGGCAAAGTGCTTAGCGCCTTTGAAAACGAAACCGTTTTGGAGGTGACTCTCGCCAAGCCCATCGCTCCGGGTGGAAAGGCCTCCTTCGAGCTGGAGTTTGATGGCCAGACACCCCTCCAAATCAGGCGCTCGGGCCGCAACAACAGCGAAGGCATCGACTACAGCATGAGCCAATGGTATCCGAAAATGTGCGAATACGACACCCGCGGTTGGCACGCAAACCCTTATGTAGGACGCGAGTTTTACGGTGTTTGGGGCGACTTCGAGGTGATTGTAACGATCGACAAAAAATATGTGTTGGCCGGCACCGGCGTGTTGCAAAACGCCCATGAAATAGGTTGCGGATACGCGCCCGAAAACAGCAAACTAAAACCGCAATCGGGCGACAAAAACACGTGGCACTTCAAGGCCAACAACGTACACGACTTTGTGTGGGCGGCCGACCCCGACTACGCGCACGATCAACTGCAAGTACCCGACGGCCCTATGCTACACTTCTTTTATCAGAAAAATGCCGACTATGCTTCTGTTTGGAAAGAAATGCAACCCCTGGCAGTGAAGGCCTTCACCTTCTTGAGCAAGAACTACGGCAAATACCCCTACTCCGACTACTCCATCATTCAAGGCGGCGATGGCGGCATGGAATACCCCATGGCCACGCTCATCACAGGCAACCGCAAGCTGCCTAGCCTCACCGGTGTGACGGTGCACGAGGCCGCGCACTCGTGGTACCAAGGCGTGCTAGCCACCAACGAAAGCCTGTATTGCTGGATGGATGAGGGCTTCACGAGCTTCGCCACGCAAGAAACCATGGATCACCTCTTCCGCTCGGGCATGCCCAGTGGACATAAAAACGCCTATAACGGTTACTTCGACATCGTGCGTGAAGGCAAGGAGGAAGCACTCGACACCCATGCCGATCATTTCATGACCAACTACGCCTATGGCACTGCCGCCTACGAGAAAGGCCAAGTGTATCTGGCGCAGCTGGAGTATATGCTTGGACCTTCGGCTTTTCGTGAAGGTCTTCTCGCCTATTTCGATGCGTTTAAATTCCGTCATCCTGACCCCTTCGATTTGATTCGCGTCATGGAAAAACGCAGCGGACTGGAACTCGACTGGTACAATGAATACTTCGTAAACAGCACCAAGACCATCGACTATGGTATTGCCATGGTCAACGGTACGAACAACGAAACCGACATCACGCTTGTGCGCAAAGGTGACATGATAATGCCTGTGGAGGTTGAAGTAAAATACACCAACGGCAGTTTCGAAACGTTCGTGATTGCGCTGGACATCATGCGTGGTGAAAAACCTGCTGACGGTTACACGGGCAAGTGGACCGTGCTTTCCGATTGGAAATGGGTAGAGCCGACCTATTCCCTGAGCATACCGGCGGGCATCAGCACCATCGAAAGCATACACCTCGATGCCTACGACGGCATGGCGGATGTAAATCATAAAAACAACTTGTTCGTTCCCGCCGAGGCCCAAACCTTTTTCCTCGAAAATCGCTAAACCCGTATGCTCCAATCCATACTATGTTTTCACCGATCCCCTTGGGCCGACGCCTTCATCAAATGGCTGATTGTCCTTGGGCTGCAGGTTTCTCTTGGCCCTGTCATCATAGCTATAAAGGGCGACATGCCCATTACTCTTCAGACGTTTGTATTGCTCATTGGTGCCATCGCTTTTGGTTGGCGCATTGGCACTGCTGCCGTCCTAGCGTATATCGTTGCGGGCGGCATAGGCTTTCCGGTTTTTGCCGGATATAATGGCGGCTGGGGCATCCTTAATGGACAGCATGGCGGGTTCTTCTTTGGATTCATTGCAGCGTCGTTGGTATGCGGCTATTTAGCCGAAACACCGATGTTTAGCAAGGCGCTACCCTCCATTCTCAATTGGTTGCTGGGGCATATCATCATCCTTCTGTTTGGCGGTTTTTGGCTTTCGCAGCTCGACCCATTGGGTTGGCAGGAAAGACTCTCTTCCCTCCTACCGGGCGCCCTTATCAAGAGTGCGTTTGGTGCAATGATCATCCAACTGATCGTGCGGTTTATGAAGGGACGGAAAACGATACAGCCGTTTGATGAGAATTTCTAAGGGTTAAAAGATTCTTACCGGCTCGGCCCTCGGCTCCGCTCGGTCAACGAAGGAGCACCAAATAAAAGCGGGCCTCGGCTCCGCTCGGCCACCGGATGCCTCCACGAAACACAGGCCTCGACTACGCTCGGCCGCAGCGCGCGCAAACCGAGCGGAGCCGAGGTCATCCTATTAAACGAACACACCGGTCCCCGAGCGCAGCCGAGGGATGGTCATTAAACTTTTCAGCGTAAAATTGCATGCTTGTAAATCCAAACTCACAATCAAGCCCAGCGCATGAGCGACACTATCCAAATACAACAAGTAGGTTCCGTAGCCTTGATACGCTTGAACCGACCACAGGTCTATAACAGCTTCAATCGCGAGATGGCGCTGGCCCTGCAAGGCGCACTAGACGAAGCCGCTGCCAACAAAGATGTGCGCTGCATCGTGCTGACGGGCAACGGTAAAGCATTTTGTGCCGGACAGGATCTAGCTGAAGTCACCGGTGAGAATCCGCCGGGATTTAAAACCATTTTGGGAGAGCACTACAACCCCATCATTGAAAAAATACGCAACATTGCAAAGCCGGTAGTAGCCGCTGTAAATGGCGTGGCAGCCGGAGCAGGAGCCAACATTGCCCTAGCGTGCGATGTGGTGGTGGCCACCGAGTCGGCATCGTTCATTCAAGCTTTTTCGAAGATTGGACTAGTGCCCGACAGTGGCGGAACCTTCTTCTTGCCGCGACTGATTGGCTTTGCCAAAGCGTCGGCCATCATGATGACCGGCGAGAAAATAAGCGCAACGGATGCCGAGCGTTGGGGAATGATCTACAAGTGTGTGACAGACGACCAGTTTGAGGAAACCATCACTCGTGTTGCCCAAGAGCTGTCGCTGATGCCCACGCATGCGCTAGGGCTCACAAAGGCGGCGCTCAACGCAAGCATGAGCAACACCCTCGAACAACAGCTGCAACTCGAAGAACGCAGCCAGATTGAGGCAGGCGGCACCAACGATTACAGCGAAGGTGTGACGGCCTTCATGGAAAAACGCAAAGCCGTATTTATCGGACGCTAATAACTGATAACATGAGCGATTGGATTTCCGTACACGATCAACTGCCAAAAGACGGTGAGCGTCTCTTGGGTTTCATACCCGGCAACCGCTTATTTCTTCCTGGGAAGTCGGGCGAATTTGAAATGCGCGAAGTGGTCATTTTGAAATTCCTGAAGGACTTTTATCCCGCGGGAAGCGAGAAGTGTGCGAAACACGGCCCGCATTTCTGGCAGGGCGAAGGCAACAGCAATCACTTTTTCGGAGATGTAACGCATTGGATGGAGTTGCCGAAATGCCATGCGACCTAGTAACAGATAACTTAAATAATCGACCTAAAACATTCTGCGCGATATAACATCTCAACCTCTTTGAAAAATTACATCCGTTTTCCCTTAAAACAATTTCAATGAAAACAATCTGGATCAACCTATTCCTAGCTGTGTGTTTCTCGCACCCAACCTTTTCACAAGACTTTTCTAAATTCTTGGGCGGTTGGTGCAATAATGAACAAGCCGAGAAAACAGGTGAATATGTTAGCTTAGGTATTTACCAAGATGAGAATAAAAAACTTTCCTCTTCATTTTCCAATGGAGGTCCATTTGAAGAATCTCACACTGTCAAACTGATAAGCGCTACCAAAATCGATTTGTACTTCTACCGTGTTGGAGGGTCCATTTCGTTTAATGAATTACAAGATG
>CAMBPD010000184.1 GCA_945869405.1 Chryseobacterium gleum
AATGCGAGTGGTTCATATGTCAGCACCCTTGCTGTAAGCGGCAGCACGGTGTATGCCGGGGGATATTTTTCGAGCATAGGCGGTCAGGCGCGCAACAACCTCGCCGCCATGGATGCCACCACGGGCCTGGCCACGGCGTGGAACCCGAATGCGAGTAGTATTGTCCGCACCCTCGCGGTAAGCGCCAGCACGGTGTATGCCGGGGGAAATTTTTGGAGTATAGGCGGTCAGGGGCGCGGCTACCTCGCCGCCTTGGATGCCACCACGGGTCTGGCCACGGCGTGGAACCCGAGTGCGAATAATTATGTCTATACCCTCGCGGTAAGCGGCAGCACGGTGTATGCCGGGGGATATTTTTCGAGCATAGGCGGTCAGGGGCGCAACTACCTCGCCGCCTTGGATGCCACCACGGGCCTAGCCACGGCGTGGAACCCGAATGCGAGTGGTTCATATGTCAGCACCCTTGCTGTAAGCGGCAGCACGGTGTATGCCGGGGGATCATTCACGACCATTGGCGGTCAGGCGCGCCTTAATTTCACGGCAATACGACAACTTCAACTTTGGTATTTGGATGCCGATAACGATGGGTACTACGCAGGCACCCAATTAAGTGCGGCTAGCCCGGGTGTGGGCTGGACCGGTGTGTTGCCGGCAGGAGGAAGCGGGGATTGCGATGATGCAGACCCTACTAAATACACGACATTTAGTTTTTATGCCGACACCGATGGCGATGGCTTTGGAGCGGGTAGTTTGGTGAGCGGGCTATGCGCTATCAATAACACCACACCACCGAGCGGCTATAGCGTTAGCAATACGGACTGCGCGCCAAGTGATAATACCCAATGGCAAAGCGCATCATTCTATACTGATGCGGATGGCGACACTTACTACGTTGGGTCGGCACAAACGCTCTGTTATGGTGCAACACTTCCGGTAGGATATGTCTTAACCACCCAAGGCTTGGGCATCGACTGTAATGATGCAGACCCTACTAAATACACGACATTTAGTTTTTATGCCGACGCCGATGGCGATGGCTTTGGAACGGGTAGTTTGGTGAGCGGGGTATGCGCTATCAACAACACCACACCACCGAGTGGCTTTAGCGTAAGCAATACGGACTGCTCGCCAAGTGATAATACCCAATGGCAAAGCGCTACATTCTATACCGATGCTGATGGCGACGGATACCACGTAAGTTCATCGGTGATTTGTTACGGTGACACTCCACCTGCAGGTTCAACTACAACACTCGGATTGGATTGTAATGATAGCAGCAATTTGATTAATCCCGCTGCGAATGAAATCTGTGATAATTTAATCGATGACGACTGTGAAGGAGGAGTTGATGAATACTGCTCAACCTTGGTTGGAAATGATTCTCCGTCATACGCAACAAACATTCTCTTTAGCACCAATAACTCTTATCCAAACTGCTATGCGATAACTGGTAATTTGGCTGGTGCGTCAGATTCACCACAATCTGTAACCTTTGCGGGTCAAGATGAGTGGTATCGCTTCACGGCACAATCAACAGGCGTTAGTATTACATTGACCGACGCAGTAAATGACAATGTCATTGAATTGTATCAAAAGGTTGGTTTGGTGTATACACTCATGGCGGGAGGTTTTGAAAACTCAGGTTCAGGAGCAGGCGACTTTGAGCGATTGAATTATACAGGCCTAACACCTGGAGTTATTTATTATATTTCTATTGGAGCAGCGACTGGAACAGCGGGAGGTAACTACTCACTTTGCATTCAGCATTTGATGCCAAGCACTTGTGCAACAGCTATTCCAGTTGGTGGACTGAATCTCTGCGATTCATACAAGGCCGCCTATCATGGCGCGGCATCACAAGGTGTAACATACACGTTCAATTTCACTCCAAACGGTGCAACCGCAGGCAGTGCTGTATCGCTTTCAGGGACCAATGGATTGATTATACTTTCGAATCCAATATTGGGATTGCGCTATAGTGGAACGTACACAGCTTCAGTTGATGTGCGCTACAACTTGCTCAACAGTGCAAGTGTTGCAGAACCAATCAATGTGTTGGGATCAGCCGGCGGTAACTGTGCGAATGTTGTAATACGCACACCCCCCATTACAGAGGTTCGTGCAACACAACGTTGCGATGCCTCTTTGTTTCGCAGCAGCTGGTTAGCAGGTAGTCCTGCTTTAGGCAATCCAAGATCATGCGGTGTGCAGAACTACACCTATGAGTTTGAGCAGGTGGTGAGTTGTGCAGATGGTACCTCGGTTTCGGTTGTGCCAAGCACATTCAACACAACAGGTGCGGCTCCATATTTGCAATTGGGTGTTCTTCCTAACCTCGGCAACTCTGGCGCATGGAACGTTAGTATTCGTCCGAACTTCAGCTATGGACAAGGCGCATTCGGCCCTGTGCAGCGCATTCAGGTAGCAGGTACTTCTGCTTCCGGTGAGTTGGAGTATGAGTTGGTAGATATGGAGAAGGAAATGCAGGTTGAAAGTGTTGCATCGATTTATCCAAACCCAAGCAACGGTGAGTTTGTGAATGTGTCACTGCACAACCTTGAGAAAGGTCTACTTGAGGTGCGTGTGTCGGATGCAACAGGTCGTGCCGTTTTGACACGCTCATATACCGTCGACGGATCATTGCAATCGACCATCAATTTCGATCAGAAGTTGAGTGCTGGAGTGTACATGATCGAGATGACGAATGCACGACAGATCCAAACGCAGCGTTTGGTGGTTCAGTAAGAAGTCGTCAAACGTAGAATGAACGAATAAAAAAAGCCCCGCAATTGCGGGGCTTTTTTTATTTGTTGTTGTTCCAAATGAAGGTGAGAACCGAGAGAACTATGTAAAGAAGAATGAGCAGCGGAATAATGAATAGCCATTGCTCAAATGCTGCATAAATGGCAATGGATAGAATCAATCCAAGCAAGCCAAAGATGAATTGTGACTTATTCTTCGCTATACCGCCTGGCTTCAGTTTGAACGAGAACATTTCCACTTGGGAAACCATCAGCAAGGTTGTAATCACAAGAAAGGTAATCACCATGTTGGCAGGCCAGATCCAATGTTCAGCAAGAGATGGAGCGGCGTGGTTGCTTTCAACCGCAATAGCGAAAAGGGAGGCCCAGAAAATGCCGTTTGCCGGTGAGGGCATTCCATTGAACGTTTTTACAGTCGATTCAGCCACGTTGAAGCGAGCTAATCGATAAGCAGCACCTACGACATTAGCAAAAGCTAGAAATTTTATGGATTGAAGTTGAGCCGGAAGCGATTGTTCCAGCATCGAGAAAATAACGATGGATGGCACTAATCCAAAAGAAACCACATCAGCAAGAGAATCTAGTTCGCGCCCTAGATCGCCGCTGGCACCTACTTTTCTGGCTACAGCACCATCGAGCAAATCGAAAATGGCGGCAAGAAAGATGAGATAAACTGCGGGTGTAGTGTCAGAGAAGCGAGCGATATAAACCGCAGCGATTGCTCCGCAGGTAAGATTTGCAAGTGTGAGTGCGTTGGGCAGAAGCCTCAAAAATTTCATAAAGCAAACTTAGCACAGATTGCTAGCGAGTGATGGTGATGATACCCGAAGTGGATTGTGAGTTGATTTCATCGCGGCCTCGGAAAAACAAAAGCCATTGATATACTCCATCCGAAACGAAATGATTACCGGGTTGGTATTCTCCGGTCCAGCGCTCTGCAGGATCGTTGCTTTCGAAGACAACCGTTCCCCATCTATCCATTATCACAAAACGGTAGTCACGCACCAGATTGATATTTGAAAATACAGGACCGAACACATCATTGATTCGGTCGCCATTTGCCGAGAATGAATTGGGTACCCATGCCAAAAGCGGTTCAAAAACATATTCTTCTACCTCATTGAATAGGCACGTGTCGGCCACAACCTCAAACTGTATAACACGAGGACATGGCTCGTCAATAGAGTAAATGCTCAAGCTGTAAAAGCCGGTATCATTCACATAAATGCTCGGATTTACTTGACCTGTACTCCAAATGTATTGGCCGGGAGCGTCGGCTTGCAACTGAATGAATTGTTGGCCGCCCGGACATACACTATCCGTGAGGAGTATAGGTTCAGAAGGTGCTGCTGGTACCACAGTATATTGCGCTAAATGAGGGCATATAGTGCCAGGTATATCTACGCTAAGTGAATAGACTCCTGTATCGGTTACGGGTGCGTAGAAGTCGGTCGACCCTGTGCTCCAGCTATACTGACCTGTAGAGTC
>CAMBPD010000185.1 GCA_945869405.1 Chryseobacterium gleum
AAAACATTCTGAAAATGAGTCCTGTTTCTTCTGCAGAGGTGCCCGAAACCGTCAGGTTTTAAAAAAAACCTCACTTCTCAGTCCATTAGCTGATTTTTATTGGACTATTAGTTTGAGACCGGGTTTATTAGAGAACGAATCTACTACCCATTTTTTTTTGCAGGGAACCTTTCATTCGGAAAAATGACAACGCCATTTTTGAGCCCATAAGGTTGTATTTGCAAAAGGCCAGAATGATCTTACCATCATGCGGCTGCCAATTAGCACAAATAATTTGAACGTATTGCGCAGTGCCTTGGGATTTTCTTTGCGGAAATCGGCAATGCTGTGGTAGTTGGGAGTAGGTCCACCAAGCAACAACTGGCAGTATTTTCAAGGATTAGCGTCATCCTTCATCCGTAATCCTTCATCCGTAATCTGTCATCTGTCATCTGTAATCTTTCCTCCCCCTGCCAATGGCTGCAACCTATGCACCCCGCACTCTCTTGGTTTCAAAATCAAATCGCGCAGCAGCTCAAAATCGGCAGGGTTAGACACAAAATCAAGGCCCTTTGTGTGTATCACTAACACACGCAATTCTTCATGCTGCCTTATATACTCCAAGTATTGGTTCTGGATATTCTGCAGGTACTCGTCGGTTATACCTTGCTCATAGGACCTGCCCCGCTTTCGAATATTATATTGTAAATCTTCCACGTCAAGGTATAGATAGACCATCAAATCAGGCTTAGGACAGGACGCTTCAACAATCTCGTACATCTTCATAAAAAGATCATACTCATCGCGGTTGAGGTTGTTTTTGGCGAAGACCTGGCATTTGCTGATGAAGTAGTCGGATAGTATATTCTGGGCGAACAAATCCGCTGTGTTCAGCTCTCTTTTCAACTGTGAAAAACGCTCCGAGAGGAAACTAAGTTCAACGGGAAACGCATAGCGTTCGGGATTTTCATAAAACTTCGGCAGAAAGGTATTCTCGGCGAACTCCTCCAGGATAAGCTTCGCTCCGAGTTCATGCGCCAACATTTTTGTGAGGCTTGTTTTACCAGCCCCAATATTCCCTTCAATCGATATATATCTGTACGGACTCACACGCGTGAAACTTTACCCTGGTCTTTGCACTCCTTCAGTAATTCTGCTATGGATAGTTGCAACACAGGGTGAATAAACTCCGCGGCCATTTCGGCCATGGGCTCTAGCACAAAACGGCGCTCTTGCATGCGTGGATGTGGCACCTGCAGCTTCTCTGTGGCAATTACTTCATTGCCCACAAAGAGCACATCGATATCCATTTCCCTCGACACATATCCTTCTGTGCCGCGTTCTCGACCATAAAACTCTTCAAGCTCATAAATCTCCTGCAACAATTCTTCGTTTGTTAGTTGGCTTACGACCAACACCACTTGATTCAGGAAGTTGGGCACGTCGATCATGCCCCAGGGCTCACTTTCGTAGACAGAGGAAACCTGTTTGATATCGCCCAAGTTAAAATTTATGAAATCAAGAGTTTCCTCAAGATTCGCATCGCGCTCTCCAATATTGCCGCCAATGCACAAATAGATTTCTCGTTGCATGTGGGCGAAAATACTGAAGAGATAACGGATCAGCGACCACCGATGACGTATTCACCCATAATTCTATGTCAGTGATCTATAATCTTGAAGTCTATCTTTGCCGACGACATGATTAACGAAGAAACCATCTGCGCCCTTTCCACCCCATCGGGGCTGGGGGCCATAGCTTTGGTGCGCCTTACCGGGCCGGATGCCGTGGTTTTTGCACAGCGGATTTTCAGCAAAGACCTCAGCAATAGCATCAGCCACAAGGCCATTCACGGCTGGGTTATGGAAGGCGAGCAGCGTATCGATGATGTGTTGCTAACGGTTTTTCGCGCACCGCATTCGTTTACCGGTGAAGACACGGTGGAGATAGCTTGTCATGGATCCTTGTTTATCCAATCTGAAATTTTGCGTTTGCTCACTGGTGCAGGAGCGCGCATGGCGCGTGGCGGCGAGTTTACGATGCGTGCGTTTATGAACGGGAAGATGGACCTTTCGCAGGCCGAGGCTATTGGTGACTTGATTGCCTCGGAATCGGCGGCCGCTCACAGGCAGGCTGTGCATCAAATGCGCGGGGGGTTTTCGAGGGAAATCAATTCCCTGCGCGATCGTCTTATTCACTTCGCTGCATTGGTTGAACTCGAGCTCGACTTTGCGGAAGAAGATGTGGAGTTTGCCAATAGGGAGCAATTCAGAGCCTTGCTCACCGAGATATTGCAGGTCGTAGACAAACTGAAGTCATCCTTTAAGCTCGGCAATGTGCTGAAGTCGGGGGTGCCCGTGGCTATTTTGGGAGCGCCCAATGCTGGCAAGAGTACGTTGCTCAACGCGTTGTTGAATGAGGAGCGGGCAATCGTTTCGGACATTGCGGGCACCACTCGCGACACCATTGAGGAGCACATCACTATCGACGGGGTGCGCTTCAACTTTATCGACACAGCAGGCATACGCGACACGCGCGACACCATAGAAAACATTGGCATAGGCCGGGCGATAGAGAAGGCGCGCAGTGCATCGGTAATTTTGCTCATTTTTGACGCTACCGGCACGAATCACGAAGTCTTTCTGAACTTCAAGGAGTACTTACTGCGCGAAATTGGTAGCGATCATCACCTCATAGTACTGGCCAACAAAACCGACGACATCCATTTCGACCAAGGCGTATTCGACAAGCACTTTTCAGGTGAAAAGAATCTACTGAAGATATCGGCCAAAGAGGGCATTCACATCGAGGAGCTAAAACAAGCATTGCGCAGCGCCATCGATATGGGGCAGGTAAACAGCGGAGAAACCATTGTGACTAACGCCCGTCACCACGATGCCCTGAGCAAGGCAGCACTTGCTTTGACCGACATTCTTCACGGGCTCGATTCTGGCCTAACGGGAGACCTTCTGGCAATTGACATACGGCGAACGCTTCTTCACCTTGGCGAGATAACCGGCAGCGTATCGCCCGATGATTTACTGAATCATATCTTCAGTTCGTTTTGTATCGGCAAATAGGAAATCCGCTAGTAAGAAGCGAATAAGATTACCAAAGAAAGCAGGGAAATTCTCTTTGAAATAGTCAAAAACGAAATTGATAACTTGCCAGCGTTACTTGAACAACTCGAACCACGCGAACGGGCTTACATACTTGTAAAACTGATGCCTTACGTTATGCCTAAGATGAACACCGATGAAACGGCACTGGCTGAACCTGTTATTATTCAAGTGCATCCTGATTTGTGAAGTTTTATAGCTAGCCCCTTCTATTACTATCGTCATTAATTAGCCTATGAATAAAAAATGCTACAGCTGGCCCCCCTGCATAAACTAAAAATTCACTTATGTCGTAAGTCTCACTCATAGCATTTTGGCCTCTCTGTAAAGAAATTTTAGCTTCAAATGGCCAGAAGGTTTCGTGGTAGTCGCCTTCCCAGCCTATAGCTAAGAAAATAACGTGCAAAAAAGCCCAGCCTATGCAAATGGCTAAAAAAGTTTTTTCGTTTTGACTTAAATTTTTCATTTCGTTCGTTTTTCTAGGGATTAGTGTTTCGACAATGATAAATCAAAAAGGGGCTACCGATGCAGCCCCCTCTATGAACAATAAAAAACAAGTACCACGAATAACAAGTCAAAGGAACACTAACACCGAAATAATACGTATTCCTATTGGGAATACTTTATAGGAATATTATTCCAGCCAACTTGTAAAATCCGCACGAAAACAGCAACAGCTTGTACCTTATTTGTACCTCGTATTTATAAAGCCCTATATTTATTGGGTATCTCACTTTTTGTATCGGCAAATAGGAAATCCGCTAGTAAGAAGCGAATAAGATTACCAAAGAGAGCAGGGAAATTCTCTTTGAAATAGTCAAAAATGAAATTGATAACCTGCCAGCGTTACTGGAACAACTCGAACCACGTGAACGGGCTTACATACTTGTAAAACTGATGCCTTACGTTATGCCTAAGATGAATTCTGATGAAACGGTGCTGGCTGAACCTGTTATTATTCAAGTGTACCAAGATTTATAGTACTATATGGTGTAACCTCTCACACCTTTAAGGACTGCATCGCATAGGTTTGCGCCGCTAAGGTTCGCACCGCTAAGGTTAGCACCGCTAAGGTTTGCACTGCGAAGGCTTGCTTCGCTAAGGTTTGCGTCGCTAAGCTTTGCGTCGCTAAGGTTTGCACGGCACAG
>CAMBPD010000186.1 GCA_945869405.1 Chryseobacterium gleum
GTGTCTGTTAAATCCTAAAATTACTGCGAGAAATAATGAACATGTTTATAATTTAATTGCACCGGTTTGCGAGGTGGGGTGTTCATTAATTTTTTCGACTCAAACGAATAAAGATTGCGTTTTTTGGCGTATGTAGTTTATCGGATGATGCGGAAAGGTTGCGGTAATAAGCCTCGCACAAGAACGACGTTCGGTAAGCCACGAATGCACTAATTCATGACCTCTGCGTGCATGTCCTCCACCATGAGGTTCCAAATTGGTTTTCGCTGCGGTGTTTTCGCTTTAAATACGACTGATACAGTCGGAAATGAATCGGGGTATACGCCCAGAATGGATAACTCGACCGTATCGACCGCGAAAATGTTTCCGTGCACGAGGTCGGGTTGGGCAAGGGAATGCAAACTGCTCAACATTGAGCAGAATAATACAAGCAGTCTTTTCATTAATTAATCGGATTAAATCTTAAATAGAAACTCTCTGTCGAGCGGAATGCTGTACACTCCGGCTCCATTGTTTTCGGGTATGTAATGTGTCGCGAGCTGCTCCCCGACTGCTTCAATGAACTTACGCTTGATGCGCGACAGCGTAATGAAGCGAGCGTTCTCTTGCAAATTGCACAGGCTGTCAATCGTGCGCTGATGTGTGGCTGCGTTTCCTTGCGTTGCAAAGCGTGTGTAGTATTTTAGTAAACGCTCACGTTCTGCATCGAGCTGATTCAATTCTATACCTTCAGGACTTTCCAGTATCAGATGATACAGCGAACGCTCAAGCGGATTGAGTCGCACCTCGAGCCCACCCGAATCCAACAAAAAAAGCTTCATCAGCTGTCCACGAATTTCCAATCGACTGGGTTGCTTCAGAAAATCAGTTCGCTGTTTCCATGTAAGTCCGCTTCGCACATGATCCATGATGTGAAAGGCCTGGCGCACGATGGTCGGATTGACATCGCGCTTCTGCAATTGTGCGAGGCAGTCGGGACAAACATCGCCTGTGCGAATCTTCAAGGTAACCTCCTGCTTTTCGTGACAGAAATCGTTCATGCAGCCAATGGGCTTTTCGTGCAGCAGTGCATTGGCTTCGCCCCACGTATCGAACATGCGCTTTCGCAAGAGCCACGCTGCCACCTCGTAAGCGAGGGGCAATCGTTGCTCAACATTGTTCCCGAAGAATCGCGACCATTGAGAGGTCTGAACAAAGAAATTGTTGGCACCTTCTTCCGCTGATCCAAACCAATTCTTGTCGTTGCCATATTCCGTCAGTAGAATCACCGAATCGGCATCAGGCAAGCCCTTCTTCAGCCGGTAATCGTTGCACATAGAAAATAGATTCTCCCACGTATATGCAATTTCCCATGGTTCATTTACAGACTCCATGACCACGCTGAGTTCCAAAAAATCCTTAGGGATTTGTACGTTATAATCATCGATCTCTCCCTCTTCAAACCCAAGTTCCTGGACATCCATTTCATCACCTGCAATAAATTTCATTGGACCGGGTGAGCTTTGTAAAATGGAAAGCACGTCGGCATGAACTGCAGGATTTACTTTATTATCACGGATGATGTGGATGTTCATTGGATCGATTAGGTTTTCTTTTTCAAGTATAGTTCAATAACATAACTGGATTCTGTAGCATTGACAAATTCCCAAAATTTAGCTTTTGCACTTTATCATTTGACGCCGGCCACCTTCACCTTCATTTGAACGTACAATAGCTTGGGTGCTTTTTTGAAATACTTGAATAGCGCGGGGCAAAGCCACATCTGGTTTACATCCTCGTGGTTGCGGAAATCGGGTTCCGACTCTACGGTGTACAGGCTGCCTCCAAAAGCCTTCTTTTGATACAGCAACACGTGCTGTTGACCCTTGAAAGGCATCTGTGAGAAAATGAGCGAAAAGCCTTTTCTGCCCTTTGCCAATTTCCCCATTTTGGTGAGGATATACTCAATAAAGTCGTCGGCCCCGGCCACGAAAGGTTCTTTCACTAAGCCCTTTTCTTCATCGTCGAATACCCAAGCTTCCTTGTGGTAATAAGGATGAATAATCAGTAGCGCGTTTTGCGGTTGAATGAATTGCTGCATTGATTTCTTAATGGTTGTGATCATGTTCATGTATTTGGGTTTTAATTGTTGCGAAAAAACGATTGAATAACTGGAGACTCTTTTCATTCTCCATTCCTCATTCTTCATTCTCTTCCATTTCGTTCATGAGGAAATCGAACTTCCCACCGGTACTCTTCATGCTCATATACATCTCCATAGCTTCTGAAAGGCTGCTCATGGAAGCTTTCATATTGCGTTTGGCAATGGACACCGACTTGTTCATTTTGATGTTGAGCATGCGCCCTATGCGCCATGCGTCGATGTCGGCACCAATAAAGGTGAAGCTCCATTTCTCAGTTGCCTCGAGGTCGTCGATGCGGCGCGCAATGGTCGGGAAGTCGTAGTAGAGTGAGGCGTTTTCCTCGCCATCGGTTAAGATGATGCAAACCACGGAGGCCTTGTTGGCCTCAATCTCCGCACCGTGTGCCTCGTGTATGCGATCGACGCTCGAACCGATAGCATCGAGTAAGGCGGTCATTCCATCCGGATCGATGTCGCGCGAGCGCAGGTAGTTAAACCGATGGATGGGCTGATCGACACGAGGGTGAAGCACCAGATTGTTGAAGGTGCACAGCGACACGACTACTTCTTGCTCGGGGTACTTCTTGACGATTTCCTTGATTTCATCCAAATGTTCGTTGTAGGCACTCAGCGTTTTCAGCCAGCAATCAGCCATCGATGAGCTGTTGTCGAGAATGAATTGATAATAGGTTTTTGTGTTGTTGTTTGACATTGTATGTAAAATTTTACGCAAATGTTCAGTCGGCAATTCCACCTTAGAATGTATTTGCAACCTTGCAAGCGGACTTGCAAGGAGATATCTACCCTTAAAACAGCAACCTACAGCAAGTCGCCTTTAGCGCGTCTCACAGCCCTTCGTAAGCGCGGATGTCTTTGATGAGCTACCCCTCCGATACCGGAATGTTGAGCAGGGTGTGAAAGGTTAGTAAACAATTGATTTGATTGAAGTTCTTGCTGCTTTTCATGGCTTTCATGGTGCTATTCGGAGCATGAAAAGACAAGATTTTGAACCTGTTTTTACTTCATCCCCTTAAACCATTTTTCGAGGTTTTAAAACTTATTACTCCACTATATTTTTCAACATACCTCCTCGGCCATCATTTTTCCACATGTTCATTCTTTTCGCATCGAATATTATACACTATAACCTGGGTTTACATACGTTAGCGGCATGCAATGGGTACAACTAAAACTATTCAAGGACTTCACGTTTGCTGAAGAGCGCGAAGACATTCACACTTGCGCTGCGGCGATGCTGCGCGACTTCATGGAGCAAATGGATATGGCCAGTATCAAACTGATGCTCAGTGAGGCGGAAACGCTTGCCGACGTGGATAAGGATACCTTTTATGGCAAGCTGCAAATTGCCTTTCTCTATATGCACATGTCGGGCAATTCGGTGTTGGAATCAGGCGAAGGCCATTGCAACCGGTGTCATCCCAACGCACTGGCCTTTACTTTCCGCGGAACGAATGTGCCCTGGCATATGAGCTTCTTGTTTCATGTAAAGGACAACAAAGTCGTGGACGTCCATGAGTGCATGTTGCTCTGGAAGCGTTTCCCGGAACTGGAAGACTGCTATCAGTTGTATTTGGATGAGCAAATGAGGTTTGTAACGAATACGGATGAGGATGATTCGATGGATGATCCGCCGTTTTGAGGGTTGAGCACAGAGGGGATGGAGGGCACGGGGGATTGAGAATCTAAAATCGTTGCGACCCAGTGCGGCTCTGCGGTTGTATGAACCATTGTGCGGGTGCAGCAAAGCGTAAGTCGTGCGGGCACTTACCTGGGTTTTATCATTCTATGCAGGAGTAAATAGTTGGCAAAAGCCAACAAGAGTATCAGCACGGGTTACGCTTCGCTAAACCCGCGCTATTGGGTTCGCTAAACCCGCGCTATTGGGTTCGCTATACCCGCGCTTTTGGGTTGACGAGGCGAAGATGTGTCGCCCACACTAGCTGACTATATCGCTAACACATTGTGAAATGGAATTTCAAAAACGGCATGCGGCATCTATAGGTAAATCCGCGAGTGTGA
>CAMBPD010000187.1 GCA_945869405.1 Chryseobacterium gleum
CTTCTTCCCAAAGTGCCCTCCTGAGGCAGTGCGACTATAGATGGGTTGCTTCAAATCCAGCGTGCGAATGATGCCGTTGGGAGTAAGGTCGAAATGGGTGCGAACGGCCTGTTCCAACTGCTCCTGCGTAAATCGGTTGTCCGTTCCGCAATCGACATAGACTGAAGTAGGTTCGGCCACGCCAATGGCATACGATAGTTGAACAGTGCACTCTTGGAATTGCGCTGCCTCGAGCAGGTGCTTGGCGATAAAACGTGCGGCATACGCTGCACTGCGGTCGACCTTGCTGGGGTCTTTGCCCGAGAAGGCGCCTCCGCCGTGCGGACAACGCCCGCCGTAGGTGTCGACAATAATCTTGCGTCCCGTGAGTCCTGTATCACCATGCGGACCGCCAATGATGAAGCTCCCCGATGGGTTCACAAGCAACTTGCCGGTATGTGGAATGTTATACTCGGCTAGAATGGGCCGAACAACTTCACGCAGCATTGCCTCACGAATTTCATGCTGTAAGATGTCGGGCGTGTGTTGTGTCGAAATCACAATGGTATCGACTGATACAGGCTTGCAAGGTCTGTCGTACACCACGCTTACCTGTGCCTTCGCATCAGGGCGCAGCCAGGTCAGCGAGCCGCTGTGACGCAGCGTTTGCAGACGATCGATGATGCGGTGCGATAGCGCAATAGGCAAGGGGAGAAGCTCCTTCGTTTCGTTACACGCATAGCCAAACATGAGGCCCTGATCACCTGCGCCGCCATCGGCCACGCTGGCGTTGATTTCCGGACTTTGTCGATGCAGCGCGTTTCGAAACTCTGCCTTGTGCAGGTTGAAGCCTACAGCATCGTCGTCGTAGCCAATGCGTTCGAGCACGTCGCGTGCAACCGATACAGCATCGACCGTAGCATGGGAGGTGATTTCACCGGCGATGACGCACAAGCCGGCGGTGATGAGCACCTCGCACGCCACTTTGGCGTCGGGGTCTTGCTCGAGATAGGCATCCAGAATTGCATCTGAGATTTGATCTGCTACCTTGTCGGGGTGTCCTTCTGACACCGATTCTGAAGTAAAAATATAGGACATTACAAATGGGGTGTTGGTTACACGTTCATTTGCATGCCGAAAAATGGTTGGGAAGATGTCCGTTTATTTTGGCCTCGCCCGCATCATTTTACCACCGTGGTGTGTCGCCACTCGGTTGGTGCCCACCTAAGGGCTCGAAATGCGCTGCAAACATACTACGATATTTTTATTTGTCAAGAGGTGTGACCTTAGTTGGCGGATTTTTTTGTAAAGCCTTGAATTTCAAAATCTGTTTCTTCTCTTTCTGATTCTGATTGTGATTCTGATTGTGTCGATGCTTTGTGCAAATGCCAGAAACACAATCACAAACTGAATCAGAATGAGTTTTACGAACCCATTTCTTTTTAACTCATAGAACTCAATTCGACAAATTTCGAATCATGGCGTAGAGCATTTTCGATAGCTCACTGGCTTTCTCTAATTGATTTTGGTGTGATTGGGTGTCGACAATATTTTCAAGATTGAGTATATCAAGAATTGCAACGCACTCAAATACAGATGCTCTGGAAATGGTGAAGAAATTTCTGCGATCTGCAGGAGATTTTCTACCTGAACCCTCAGCTATATTAAGAACAATGCTGTAGGAAGCTCTTGAAAGTTGATCTCTGACATACTTTTCTATCAATCTGTTTTTCGAGATGCTCTTGCATTCAGCATAGAATAGCTGAGCCTTTTTATAGACCTCCAACTTTTGGAAGTCAAACATGATTATTGGAGTTCCGACATTCATGACTTTTCCTTTGTTGATTTATTTGACGAAGCTACTTGCAATGGAATTTTTGAAACGCTGAATTCGGGCTATAAATTATTGGAATATTATGCGGTCGAATTGACCGCCATATGTTGTAAGCAATGACCTTCCGGCAATCTCATTCTGATTCTGTTTTTGTTTCTGATTCATTTTTTTTGAGAATCAGAAACAAAATGAATCAGAAATTAGATAGCGACTGTAGGTTGCCCCCCTCAGAAATAACAATCGAGTAACCATGCGGCTCCAATGAGAGCGTAAATTTGCGCCCTCTGATGTTATCAAAGCGGGTGGCTTGGTTGTGCTTCTTGGTCGTGGCTTGTATTGCTTCAGTACAAGGCCAGACGGTCATTGCATTTCAAGGAGCTGAGCCGGGCGACACCTGGTCTTACACGGCGTCGAGTGCATCTGCTATTGGACAAGCCGAAGCCCAGTCATCGGCTAATTACACCGACGGATCGCAATCTATTGTCATGGGAGGGTTTTCGGGCGGCGGAAGTTGCCTCAGCGGTGGTTCGGGCAATGGGGCATCCATAGCGAACATCCTCACGTTTTCGGAAGTTGACCTTAGCACCTCCACGAATTTCACGCGAGCGTTAACGTTCAACTTCGGTAATCGATTTCCGGAGTGCGGAGGAACAGGCTTTGATGCAGGTGAAGATCTCCTTTTAACCCCGATTTTTAACGGCGTTCTTCAACCTTCTCTGGTTGTTTTAACCGGTTCAAATAATACCACACTCGATATCCATCAAACGAGCTATGCCTATTCCATTCCGCCTTGCGTAACGAGCTTTTCCTTTCAGCTCCAGATCAATCTGAATCGAGACGACGAGTTCATCTTCATTGACGACGTTTCCTTGTCCACACCCGGATTTAACACGCCGCCTGTCCTTCAATGCTGGGAAACACAGACCTACAATACCACGACAGGCACATGCGAAATAACCGGCACCCAGCCGCTGCCACCTGTAGTGGAATGTTGGCAGTCAACATCGTTTAATTCTACTACCTGTTCGTGGGATATTACGGGGACTCAACCGCAGCAGCCCAACACAGTGAATTGTTGGGACGAGTATTTGCTCGATGATGCGCTTTGCCAATGGGTAAATTTGGGCGTGCAACCCGCGCAACCTCAAAATGTGAATTGTTGGGACAACTATCAGTTCGACTCTACGCCATGCGCATGGGTGAATCAAGCATCACAACCTCAACAACCTGCATCAGCAAATTGCTGGGATGCGTTTGTATTTAACGCGGCGACGTGTCAGTGGGATAACATCGGCACACAGCCGATACAGCCCACGAACATTGCTTGCGGCCTTACCGCGGTATTCAATGAAACAACGTGCGTGTGGGATTTAACGCCAACGATTCCTGAGCCCTCGCCAACGAATTGCTGGGATGATTTTAACTTCAATACAACCCTGTGCAGTTGGGAGAATATCGGTAACGAACCGATAGAACCGACAGTTGCCTGCTATGAAACGGCTGTGTTCAACACCACCACTTGCTCTTGGGATGTGCTAGGCACGCAGCCCGTTGTACCCGCGACGACGTGCTATGAAACGGCTACTTTCAATGACGCCGATTGCATTTGGGAAGTGACAGGCACTCAACCGGAGCAGCCAACTGTAGCGTGTTATGAAACCGCCACATTCAACAACTCGAGTTGCACGTGGGAAGTAACTGGTGTTCCGTTTACCATCGAGATTTCGCCGTTTTCACTATCCGATTTCGCACCGTGGTCAACAACATTTTCACTGTTGGCAACGAACAACGTGGCTTCCTATGAGTGGGTTCTGGACGATGCTCTCGTATCCACCACTGAAACGTTCGATTATATTTTCTCCGACGCAGGGATTTACAATGTGTTGGTCTCAGCCGTGAGCAGTGGCGGTTGTGTGGCTACCGACACGCTAGCATTGACCCTTCAGCCCAACGAATCGTATTTCATCATGCCCAGTTGCTTTACCCCAAACTTCGATGGTATCAATGATTTATTTGCCGTCGAGGCCGAGAATCTTTCCACCTTCCAGATGCTCATCTACAATCGCTGGGGCGAGCTTCTCTTTCAGACCAACTCTCTTCTACCCGGCTGGAGAGGCTTTAGCGACAATGGTTACAGTTACCCTGATGGCGTCTATGAATACCGCATCAACGCAACCGGCAAGGATGGACAAGTGTATCAACGGTCGGGTGGGGTGACGCTTATTCGATGAGTGGTTGACATTAACCGCGAAGACGCGGAGGGACGCAAAGATTTCGTGCGATTATGCTCTGCGCTTCTCTGCACCTCGGCGGTTAAACA
>CAMBPD010000188.1 GCA_945869405.1 Chryseobacterium gleum
TAGAGATCGGCGCCCGGCAGCCATTGGAGCTCTTGTATGGATGTCGGGGCAAACTGACGGAATTGACCGGTTACGGCTTCCTCTAGGGTTAGTTTTTGCTGGGCATGGGTCGTTCCGACGAGTGCGATTGCAAGAATAAGTAGAACTGAATAACGCATTGTTTGGATGGATATGTGGGCCGAAAATACAACCGCGATCGCTTACGCTTCGCTTTGAGGTTTTTACAGAAAAAGAAGAATATCCTTTTTTTAGTAGTCAGTAGCGCCTTACTGCTGGAGGCCTTCCGAAAAGACACTAAGGTCGATGTCGTAGCCCCTACTGTTACCCAAGTGCGTGTTGAGGGTTTCAACTCCACAGCCATTCAGGTGGGGGCAGGTGCAACAATGAATGTTTCCATAGCCGGCACAGATAACGACCGACTCAACGAAGTGCTTTTGATGGCGTACGAAGCCGAGAATGGTCAAGTGCATGCCGGTGAGGGCTCGGTAATCGCCGCCTCTGCGAGGCAAGGGTCATTGTTCAATTGGTTTTTGGTTGCATGAAATAAATGGCATCTGCCCGAGTTGATGCATACCCGCTCTATTTTTGACACTTAATGCGCTATCTTCTTTTCTTTTTTTGTTTCCTTGCATTGCACAGCGTTGTGCATGCACAAACGGCTACGCTGAAAGGCACGTTGCGCGATTTGGATGGGCTGCCTGCCGCGGGGGTTATCGTTCAACAAAAAGATAACACCACCAACGGCACAGCTACTGACGACATTGGACAGTTCATTATTCAACTGCCTGCCGAGCGCGCTGTGGTGCTGATCTTTAAAGGAATTGGCGCAGCGCCAGTTGAGCGAGAATATAGACTGGAGGCAAATGAGACAAGAACGGTAAAGTTGGTTTACGACAATACCGCTTCTGCCGGTGTGATCACGATACGGGCTGATAGGGAAGGCGGTATGAAGCCGATCGAAACAAAACTGCCCACTAAGTTGCCCACCATCAATCCTGGTATAGAATCGTATTTACTCCAAATGCCGGTGAACTTCGCTTCCGAGCTTAGCAGCAGTTACAGTGTGCGCGGTGGTAGTTTCGACGAGAACTTAGTGTATGTAAACGGTATTCAAGTATACCGGCCCTTCTTGGTGCGTGCGGGTGAACAGGAAGGCTTGAGTTTTCCCAACCCAGATATGGTGAGCAACATTCGATTCAGTGCCGGAGGATTCGCAGCACGCTATGGCGACAAGATGAGCTCCGTGTTGGATGTTCAATATGCAAGGCCCGACAGCTCCTATGGTTCGTTCACTGTTGGAATGCTCGGCGGATCTGTGCACACAGCCGGAATTTCGAAGAGCAAAACGTTCACCCACAACACGGGTATTCGCTACAAAGACAATTCATACGTCTTCAACTCGCTCGATGTGCAGGGCGATTATCAACCTCGCTACTACGATATTCAATCCTACATGACGTGGAGGCCCTCTCCATACAGTCCCTTCGAGTTGAGCTTCCTTGGCAATTACCAAAACAACCGCTACCGTTTTATCCCTAGCACACGCACCACAGATGTGGGCACTATCAATGAAGCATTGCGACTTACAGTGTATTTTGATGGCAAGGAGGAAACACGCTTTGAAACCGCATTTGGCGCGCTGTCGGCAAAGTATAGTCCCTCGCCGTCTTCGCAGCTCATGCTCACCGCGAGTGCTTTCAATACGTTCGAAACGGAGCGTTTCGATATTCAAGGCGCATATCGGCTTGATGAGCTGGAGCGCGATTTGGGTAGCGACGAGTTTGGTGAGGTATTGCGAAACCGTGGCATAGGAGGTTTCTTAGATCATGCGCGCAATGAGCTTAACGCAACGGTTTTCAATGTGAGCCACCGTGGGTTTGTGGAGCGAGAGTCGCGCAAGAATGTGTTCTCTTGGGGAGCCGATGTGCAGCACGAGATTGTGCTCGATGAACTTCGCGAGTGGTCGCTCATTGACTCAGCGGGCTTCGCATCACCTCGTCCGCCAGATTCTCTGGGATACACTGATCCGGCAGCTCAACCCAACCAATTGATATTCCTCAAAAACCGCATTCGCGCCAATAACGAAGTGACCTCTCAGCGGTATTCTGCGTATGTGCAAAATGAAAAACGCTGGGTGCAGCAGAGCGGTGCTATATGGACCCTCAACGCCGGGGCACGCGCCAACTATTGGTCGTTCAATGAGCAATTGGTAGGAGGACCACGGGTAGCTATGTCGTATACCCCTGTGTGGACGCAATACCGCACCAACAGCGAAGGGAAGCGCGATTCTGTGCGAAAGGACATTGTGCTCACAGCGGCTTGGGGCTACTACTGGCAGCCTCCTTTCTACCGCGAAATGCGTTACCTCAATGGTGCGGTAAACCCGGAAATACGTGCACAAAAAAGTATCCATTATATCGTGGGTGCGAATTATGTTTTCCAGGCGTGGGGTCGTCCGTTCAAACTGAATTCGGAGCTGTATTACAAACAATTGCGCGAATTGATTCCGTATGAGGTTGAAAACGTGCGTTTACGCTATTGCGCGACCAATAATTCCAACGGATATGCCTACGGTATGGACGTTATGCTCAATGGTGAATTTATTCGCGACGTGCAATCGTGGGCCCGTGTTTCCTATCTGAAAACGGCGGAAGACTTGACGGACGATTTTTATTATTTGTACCTGAATGCGGCGGGCGATACAATCTACAATGGTTTCACATTCGATAATGTTGCGGTGGATAGCATCAGGCAGGTCCCCGGATTCATACCACGCCCCAATGATCAGCGTGTGAGTTGCAGCTTGTTGTTTCAAGATGAGATGAAGAAGAAGCCGTGGTATAAGGTGCTGCTTAGTTTTTATTTCTCTACGGGTGTTCCGTTTGGCCCGCCCTCCAACGAGCGTTACCTTGATGTGAGCAGAACACGCAGCTACATTCGAACCGACATTGGCTTTAGTCGGGATTTGATACTGGAGAAGAACAAAGGAAAAAATTGGTTTAATCGCACGTTCGACAGGGGATATGTTGCTATTGAGATTTTCAATCTGCTCGGTACCAACAATATCATCAACCATCAGTGGATTGAAGACGTGAACGGAAGACAGTATGGTATTCCCACCTACCTCACCGGTCGACGCCTCAATTTGCGAATGAGTTTGAGTTTTTGATGTGTGTAATTTTGTGCAAATAAATGAGTATGATGGATGAGGAACAGATTGAACGATTGCGCGATCGCCTGAATGAAATTCATGTGTGGCCTAGCATTTTTATGTTCAAGTTTATACTGCCTTCCGATGAGGCTCGACTCACGGAGTTAAAGTTGATTTTCGGTGAAAGCGCAGAAATCAAGGAAAGACTTTCTGAAAAGGGTAATTACACCAGTGTTACCATTCGAGAAATGATGTTGAATGCCGACGACATTTTTGTGCGCTACCGCAAGGTAGGTGGCATTAAAGGAGTCATTTCACTTTAAATGAATAGATAAGATGGATACGTTGAAAGATGTTTTACTTGTATTTACTGTAGTGCTGCTTGTGTATGTGCTCTACCAACGGTTGCTGCAAGTGTTGGGTAAAAAGGAGCGCTCTAAAAAATATGCGCGGGTAGGAGAACACTTGCAGTTGCAAGCTGGAGTGTTGAATATGCAGTTGGAGTTGGATCAAGCCATGACGTTGAGTGTAACAGTGCACA
Organism: Chryseobacterium gleum; assembly: GCA_945869405.1. Lineage (GTDB taxonomy): Bacteria > Bacteroidota > Bacteroidia > Flavobacteriales_D > Sanyastnellaceae > JAIBBG01. Next base: position 3,693 of record CAMBPD010000188.1, read on the forward strand.
CTGCTGGCGGTGAGCAAGTATTAAAACAGGAAGAATGTAGGTTGGAAACGGGTGCACATACCATTGAGGTGGATGTAAATGCATTGGCGCATGGCAAGTATTATATGCAGTTACAAACGCCTGCAGAAACGTATTCACGCTATTTTGATTTGAAGTAATCTGTTGCTGTATGAAGGCTTTGCGTATTGTGTTTATGGGTACACCAGAGTTTGCAGCGACATCGTTACAGGCTCTGTGTGAAAGTCGTCATGACGTTGTTGGCGTTGTAACGGTCGCCGATAAACCTGCTGGTCGTGGGTTGCAATTGCACAGTAGCCCTGTGAAAATGATGGCGGCTCATTATGGTATTCCTGTATTACAACCACTCAAACTGAAAGACCCGGAATTTGTTGATGCGCTACGTGCATTCCGTGCCGACTTGTTCGTAG
>CAMBPD010000189.1 GCA_945869405.1 Chryseobacterium gleum
GGCGATGAGCTCCCACACAGCATTATCGTAAACGCACAAGACGAATTGGTTGTTTATGGATCTACCGGATCTACCGATTTCCCGACTACGGCAGGAGCTATCGACAGCAGTTTCGGTGGAGGTGGCATAGCTGCTCCATCGGGCACAGGCGCCAACTTCCCCAACGGAAGCGACATCATCATCACCCATTTGAGCGCTCAAGGTGACGCACTGCTGGGCTCAACCTATCTCGGAGGTAGCGCCAATGACGGTATTTGCGACGCTGCTGCTTTGAAATACAACTACGCAGATGAATTCAGAGGTGAGGTATCGCTCGATGCAGATGGCAACATTTTGATAGTTTCTTCCACTCGCTCTACTGATATCATTACAGTAAACGCTGCTCAAGCCTTCAATGCGGGAAGCCAAGACGCCCTTATCGCCAAGCTCAATCCAACGCTAAACCAAGTGCTGTGGCTTACCTATTTCGGAGGCACAGCCGATGACTCGGGCTTCTCCATCACCGAAAACGATTTGGGGGAACATTACATCTGTGGCGGAACTTCCTCCTCGACGCTCAACCTTGGCGCGAGCGGTGCGCAAAGCAACTACGGAGGCGGCGCAGCCGATGCCTACATCATGCGGCTATCACCAGCTGGAGATCAGATGAGTGGAGGCACCTTCTGGGGGAGCTCTTCCTACGACCAAGCTTACTTCATAGAAACAGATGCCAATGGTTTTGTGTACATATTCGGTCAAACAACAGCGGCAGGCTCTGCACTCATTCAAAATGCTGCGTATGGAACTCCCAACAGTGGCAACCTTTTATCGAAGTTCAACGCGAACCTCGACACCAACATTTGGTCTACCGTAATTGGCACAGGCAATGGCAAACCCAATCTGTCACCTTCAGCCTTTTTGGTCGATTACTGCAACCGCGTTTACATCTCCGGTTGGGGGGTGAGTGCTCTTGTCAATAATCCACTCAATCCGAACAACGGTCTGCATGCGATGTTCAACATGCCGACATCTTCAGATGCCTTCGATGCAACGTGCAGCACGGGAGACTTTTACATGGCCGTTTTCGATGAAGACATGAACGCGTTGGAATACGGTACCTTTTTCGGAGGAAGTTCGAGCAACGAGCACGTAGATGGCGGCACCAGCCGATTTGATAAAAAAGGCATCATCTACCAAAGCGTCTGCGCCGGTTGCGGGGGCTTCGACGACTTCCCTATCTCTTCTTCAGATGTGGTTGATACGCTAAACGGCACCGTAAACGGATGCAACAACGGAGTCTTCAAATTCGACTTTCAGTTGCCAATCACCGTTGCTGACTTTTCCAACGATTCGACCGATTGTTTCGGAAACACAACCAACTTTATCAACAATAGTATTGGTGCTGAAACCTACCACTGGGACTTTGGCGATGGTGCCTCGAGCCAAGCTGATGAGCCCACGCACACCTATGCCGCTCCGGGTGAATACACTGTTACATTGACAATAGAAAGTAGCCTCACGTGCAACGGGATGGATAGCATTCAGCACACCTTAATCATCACAGAGCCCGATAGCGTTGAGCTCAGCGATGTGTTGGTTTGTGGATCCCCAAACAATGCGCTGAGCTTGCCATCGAGCGAAGGTCTTTTCACCTGGACGCCATCCGACAATCTTACCGACCCAGCCGGTTACTCTACCTTCTACAACGGCAGCGAAAACCAGGATTTTGTTATCACGCAAAACAACTCCGGTTGTCTTACAACCTATTACCTCCACGTGGATGTGTTGCAATTTATGTCGCTAACTGAAGACACGGTGCTGTGCGAGCCTGAAGAGATTACCCTCAACGCTTCGTACTATCCGACGACTGCTCAAATCGCATGGAGCGACACCAACAACTGGGGCTCCAACACCATGCTCAACGCTGATAGTTCAGACACCGACATTGATGTTGTGGCAACTCAATCCGGATCTTACTATGTGCAAATAAGCCAAGGAAGCTGTGCCGTTGCAGACTTGGTTTCTGTTCAACTCGCGCAAGATCAAACTACGCTACAAGGCGATTTTTCCATTTGCTCCGGAGAAACCGTTATCCTGAATGTGGAGAATCCTAACCTGGAGTTTGCATACACCTGGACCCCCGATGAAGTAATTATTGCCGGGCAAAACAGCTCGGTCATTCAGGCATCCATCAGTGAGCCCACCTTGTTCACGGTTACATCATTCTCACCATCTGGGTGCACTGCTTCCGATTCATCCCTTGTTACCGTGAGTGAATTGCAGCCACAGTTTGTTATTGCATCGGCCAATCCGTATACCATTGCAACGGGGGAAGTATCGCTGCTCAACACAGTACCTTCGGGCTATTCATACAGCTGGTCGCCCACCGAAACGTTGAACAACCCCTTCGTTGCTAACCCACTGGCAAGGCCTACCGAGACGACCATCTACACCGTAACGGTCTCCGATTCTGAGTGCAGTTTCTCGGATACCGTTGAAGTGCGCGTGCTCAACCTCGTTTGCAGCCCACCCAATATTTTCGTGCCCAATACCTTTACCCCAAATGCCGACGGAAAGAATGAAAAGTTGTATGTTCGTGGCCTGAACCTTTCCAAAGTTCACCTGGCTATTTACAACCGATGGGGACAAGTTGTGTTTGAGACCTTCAATCAAAATGAAGGATGGGATGGGACTTTCAAAGACATGAAAGTAGACCCCGAAGTGTTTGTGTATTACCTGGAAGCCACCTGTGAGGGGGGCGAAGAATACTTTGGGAAGGGCAACATTACCGTGATTCGATAGCCTAATTAACCGATCAACCTCGCATGTTTCAACATAGAATTTTCGTGCTCGTCACAGTTGCAGTGCTTTCCGCAACGAGCATAAACCTTACCGCTCAAGACATCCACTTTTCGCAGTTCTTTCAATCGCCTTTACTGTTGAACCCCGCGCTCTGCGGACAGTTTGATGGCTCTTACCGCGTGGGAATCAACCAACGCACACAATGGAGGTCCGTAACTACGCCCTTTGCAACCTTTGCAGCCGGAGTCGATGCGAACAACATCACTCTACCCGATGGCATTTTTAACCGTGAAGACGGAAATTTTAAAGAGCTGCCCTTTCATGGCGGCATCTCCGTTTATTCGGATAAAGCCGGTGACTCACAGCTGAAAACAACTGGCATCAATCTAATGGCCGCTCAACAGTTCAGTGTCCCCTTCGATAAAAAAGCCAAACTTTCTGCCGGTGCCATGCTGGGCTTCACTTCCATGAAAATCGACTACTCCAAACTCACCTACGACAGTCAGTGGAACGGAGTAAACTATGACCCCGCGCGACCCGGAGAGGAATTTCCGCGAGCGGGTCGTGGATATTTCAATATGAATTTGGGTGCTACCTATGCCCACACCATCGACGACAAGCGATCTTTTTCCGCAGGCATAAGTCTTTTTAACCTGTCACGTCCCAAGCAAAGCTTCTTCGATGAAGGCTATGTAAAACTGGATTCACGCTTCAATCTGCATGGAAGCTACAAGCAAGTCATTAGTAAAGAACTCACCTTGGAGCCCATGATGCTGCTGATGCGTCAGGGGAAATACACTGAATTCAATATTGGCGGACTTGCGCACTACACCTTGAGCGAAAAACCATGGACGAGAAACGGTGTGTATGCCGGTTTATTCGTTCGAGCCAAAGACTCGGGCTTCTTCGTTATCGGCATGCAATACGGTTCATGGAACGGCGCTGTGAGCTACGACCTCAACACCAGTTCACTGAAACCCGCCAGCAACGGGCGCGGTGGCCTAGAGTTTTCTCTTCTGCATACCTTCTCTAAATTCCCGAGAAAGATGAATGCGAAGACGTGCCCGAATTATATGTAGTGACGAATGACTAGTGACGAATGGCGAGTTGGCGAATGCTGTGAGGCCGCTTCCATTCATTCTGTTTCTGATTCTGTTTCTAATCCAATAATCTTAAATCGATATTTGGAGAATGGAGAAAACCCATCCTTTTCATTTATGCACTCATGCTATCTCATTAAGCTCAAAATAAAAATATAGAATCAAGAAATTCCGTGATAAATTTCTTCATTCGCGCCT
>CAMBPD010000190.1 GCA_945869405.1 Chryseobacterium gleum
CTGGTGGAATCACCCCGCATTAAACACCGCCACCCATGCATTATTCGGCAGCAGTCCGCCGAGCATAACGAGGAATAGCAAGACCGTGAAGGTTTGTGGCCGGGTAAAACCGGGCAAATTGAACAGAATCCGCAAATCCTTAGGTTAGCGCTTCGAACGCGAGCGCCACAAATACACAAATGACTTGAAGATTGAGGTAGCACTTTATGGGATGTGCAATTGGTTCAGCGAATACAAAGCGAAGAACAAAAGCTCGTGGTTGAGCTATTTGTCATGCATCACTTCTTCACCACCTTCACGCTATCGAGCCAAGTGGCTCCGCTGACCCAGTGAGCTTGATAGATTCCTGATGGCAAACGATGCAAATCCAACGTGATTTGTTTGTGATTGCAAAATCCCTGAATTGGAATACGTTGAATTTCTCTGCCCACGGGATCAATGAGTATGACTTCCGTTTTGGAAAAGTTCTTTTCGATAATTTCGTGATTTTCGAGGTTCCCTTCCAGGGTGCAATTTCCGCTAGTCGGATTCGGATAAACACTCATTGCATTTTCATATCCAATGACGATTTCACTCACGTTTACATTCTGACAACCAGGTTCAACGCATCCGTATTCATCCAGTCTTGTAAGCCATACCTTTTCGAGGTTTTGAAGTTGTCGAATTCTGGCCGACCAGCAAAAAAAAAACGTGTCAACATTCGGGTATTTACGGATAAATACGGATATTTTATTTATTTGAATCGGATATACTTTCGTGTATTTGCGAATAAATACAGATATTTTATGAGTTTACTAATGCATACATTGAAACTTGATTTGGGCATGAAACTCATGACTGAATTAAGTAAAATAGACGAAGGAATGGGGTTCGACACCCTGCGGGCTTCTAGAATACGCCAACCGATTGAGGGTGGCGTTTTTGTTTTAATCCGGTTGGATTCAAGGGATAAAATGGTCACTATGAAATTTATGTAACCAAGCGATGTTTTCAAGCAACCTCCTTACATTTAACCATCCGAGATTTATACCTACACATGCAACAAGCAATCAACCTTTTTATAGCGATTTCGATGTTGTTGTTGCTGGATTCTTGCAAGAAGGAAAACGTATACCCCAACAACCCCATTCCGCCGAATGCTGAAGTTTCCACACTAACCGTTGAACAGTATGTGAACCGTTGCTTTATTGATTTGCTTGGGCGAGCGGCTACTGAAACGGAGCTGAGCGGTTTTGTTGGTTTGCTTGAAAGTGACAATTTCTCTGTAGAAACAAGAACAGCGTTCATCCATGAATTGCAATCCGATACGCTCTATCAGGCAGAGTACCTCAACAAGGTGTATGTCGATATGAAGGCCCGATACCTAGATGGGTTGAACAACGATGAAATACAGCAAGAAGCCAACTTCTGGTTTTCACAGGCCCAACAGGCATTCATATTAGGCGATGCCTTGGCGTATAAACTTACCCTACTGGAATACCAAAAAATCATAGGAATTCGCAACATGGCTGTTAACTGGGAAAGCAATCCCCTCGATTATGCAGCAAGCGCAAAAGCGATGATGTTCAATTCGATCTATGACGATTTGAATATGGGCGTTTTTAATTTCATACACGCCGCATTTGATCAAAATTTCTACCGCTATCCTACCGACCAAGAGTATGAGCAATTGTATGCCGCCGTGGAATACAACGGTCCGGGAATGCTTTTCCAACAAAACGTTTCGAGCAAATCCGAGATGCTCGATGTGCTTGTTGAATCGACCGAATTCAAAGAAGGGCTGGTGCGTTGGTTCTACCGAACCTACTACATCCGAGAACCCGACACAAATGAACTGGTCGCCGGTATTGCCTATTGGTCGGCCTCCAACGATTTCAACGCGTTTCTACAACAAATTCTTTCGAATGATGAATATGCAGGACTCAACCCCTAATACGTTTTCGCCAAAAGCGACGGCGTTTGCAGCGGCAGCCGCAGCGGCATTGTTGCAAGCCTGCCGCAAATCGGACGATGTTTTCGAATTGGAGACACCGCTTCTCTATGCCGATAACAGTAGCAAAACCAAACTCAAAACCAACGAGCAATTCATCAACATCCTGTATACCGGGCTTTTTCAAACCGCTCCTACCGAAGATTACCTCAGCGCACTTTCAACCATTCTTACTAGCATAGGCGACCAACTGCTTGCGCGCGAAGTAGTAATCGCGAATTTCTTCAACTCGCCCGATGTGCAATTGCCAAGTATGGAGGAAATGCGAGGTAACGTGGGTGCTTTTGTTGAAGAAACCTATAAGAACTTTTACTTGAGACTCCCCGGTGCTGCCGAAAAAGCATGGGTAACCCAATTCATCGAGTCGCAACCGGAATACACACCGGAGCTTGTCTATTTCGCTTTTGCCTTGTCGAACGAATACTTATACTATTAAGCGCATGACCAATCGGAGAGACTTCATTAAAAAGTCGGGGCTCGCGCTTGCGGGTGCCACACTGGCTCCTACGCTGTTGCCTTCGGGTCGATTGTTTGCATCGACCGGAAACCGCTCGGGCGAACACGTTGTGCTGGTCATGTTTGCCGGTGGGGTTCGTCACCAAGAATCGGTCGGGAAACGGTATCTCGCTGATGCCCAACCGGGCCAAACAGCCGAGGGCAATCTCATGTATAACATGCTCACAGGAGCTGCTCCATCATCGCAGATACTCTACGGAACCGGCAATGGCAGTGTGCCCATAGAACCGATTTTGTCGAATAGCCTGCAATCGCAAGGCACTCTTTTCAACGAGGCACGCGCATTTAACACGGGGCATTATGGTGCGCTCAATTCCATTCTGCAAGGCGCCGACCCTGCAGGCCAAGGCCTTCGCATACGTCCGGTTGCTCCAACCATTTTCGAATACCTGCGCAGGCACGGAGGCTATGCAGCGAGCGATGTTTGGTTTGTAGGAAACAGTGTGGGTGGTTCAATCCCCTTGCTGAATTACAGTTCTCATCCCGATTACGGCATTCGTTACGGGGCTAACTTTTTCGCCCCTACTATTACATTTCATCCCAACAGCCAAACCTACATTGGTGACATGAAGACCTATCATCCCGAGAGTGAATGGTCGCCTATGCTTCGCTTGAAGAGTTTTCTCGACTCCAATTTCTCCATGTCCGACCAGCAGCTCGATGCGCTGGGAAATACCACCGAAGAAAAAGAAAACATCAAACTGTTCATGAAAGAGATGAACGATCGCACCAACTCAGGAACTATTGACCTGCCTCCTGCAACAGACAGTGGAGATACCTTTAGCATGGGCTATGCCGTGGAAGTATTGAAGTGGTTTAAGCCAGCATTTTTGTGCGTCAACTTGAATGATGTCGATGCGTGCCACAACAACTTCACCTCCTACATCAAAGCCATGCACAGAGCCGACCACGCTGTGGGACATCTGTGGAACTCCATTCAGTCTATACCCGGAATGGCAGGGAATACGACCCTTATATGCATACCCGAATGCGGCCGTAACGACGAACCCAATGCCATTGTAGACAGCAACGGTTTCGTGTCGTTCGACCACAGCGATGAGAACTCGAAGCGCATCTTTGCCTTGCTAGCAGGCCCCACCGTGCCGGCCAACCTTACATTGGGAAGTGAAGGAACGGCCATCGGACAGGTGAGCGACGCCATGATGACTGTGGCAGATTTGCTTGGTGTGAAAGAAGCCGTGCAACAAGCCGGATACACTGATCCGTTGGCTCAATCATTTTTTGATTTAATCTGATGCGCATGCGACTGATCCTCATATTCATCGCGTTCGTGCTCATCATGGGATGCAAGCGAGAAAGCTACAATCCCTACTCCGATGTGCAAGAGCCCGAAACGGAGGAAACAACTACCGAATTCCCTGTGGGCTCCTTCCCGTATCTCTACCAGCAAATTTTCAAGCCCACTTGCGCTAACAGTGGCTGTCACGACGGCTCCTTTGAACCCGACTTTCGAACGCTCAACAGCGCCTACAATACCTTGGTGAACCACCCGGTAATTGCCAATGATTTGAGCAAT
>CAMBPD010000191.1 GCA_945869405.1 Chryseobacterium gleum
ATTGCGGCCGACGACAGCGTGATGCCTCAAACAAAAGAAGCAATATCACACGCTCAAGCTGCAGGCGTTCCCATGATTTTTGCCTTCAATAAAATTGATAAGCCCGGTGCCAATTCCGATAAAATTCGCGAACAGCTCTCGGCAATGAATATCCTAGTGGAAGAATGGGGAGGAAAATTCCAAACTCAAGAAATTTCTGCAAAAAATGGACTCAACATCGATGCGCTGTTAGAAAAATTATGTCTCGAAAGCGACATGCTCAACCTCAAAGCAAAGCCAGGGAAACGTGCTAGCGGAACAGTGATAGAGTCAACACTCGACAAGGGCCGCGGCTATGTAACCACGCTGCTGGTTGAAGGGGGCACACTGCGTATAGGCGATGCCATCTTGGCGGGTCACTACAGCGGTCGTGTGAAAGCCATGTTCAACGAGCGCGGACAAAAAGTAGAAGAAGCTTTGCCTGCTACTCCAGTGTCTTTGCTCGGATTTGAAGGCGCGCCAAACGCCGGTGATAAGTTCCACGTAATGGAAGATGAGCGCGAAGCTCGCATCATCGCACTCAAGCGTCAGCAGTTGCAGCGCGAGCAGAGCATGCGCACGAAGAAACACCTTACGATCGAAGAAATCGGCCGACGTATTGCCTTGGGAGACTTCAAAGAACTTAACCTCATTGTTAAAGGTGACGTGGATGGTTCGGTGGAAGCGCTTACCGAGTCCTTGCAAAAACTGTCGACAGAAAAAATACAAGTGCGAATCATCCACAAAGGCGTTGGTCAAATCAGCGAATCCGATGTGTTGCTCGCAAGCGCATCCGATGCCATCGTTATCGGCTTCCAAGTCAGACCAAGCGCAACAGCTCGCAAGATTGCTGAAAACGAAGAGATTCAAATCAAGCTCTACTCCATCATCTACAAAGCCATCGAAGAGGTTAAAGAAGCCATGGAAGGGATGCTTTCAGCCCGTATTGAAGAACAAATTACAGGTACCGCCGAAATTCGCGAGGTATTCAAGATTACCAAAGTGGGTACCATCGCAGGTTGTATGGTGCTCGACGGAAAAATTGCACGTGCTAGCCGAGTGCGCGTAATACGCGACGGAATTGTCATCTTCACCGGAGAACTAGGATCACTGAAACGTTTCAAAGACGATGTGAAAGAAGTAGTGAAAGGCTACGAGTGCGGATTGAATATTGAGCGATTCAACAACATCGAAGTTGGCGATAATGTGGAAGCATTCGAAGAAGTTGAAGTGAAACAGACGCTGTAACGAAACTGTTTAACAAGCAGTTTGTTCTATATTTGGAAGAGAGATACCTTAACCTCTGTTCCTTTCAACATGCTTAGTGTTCGCTGTATATTTATTTTTGCGCTTTGGTGTTTGATTGCTTCCGGCGTTCAATGCCAAGACATTTTGCTATACAGCGAAGACTTCGAAACCGGAGGCAGTTCCTTTAGTCTCAACAATAACGGACCAGGCTCTAACACAGGGTCCAACCAATGGGTCATAAACAATACCTATTCGGCCGCAGGAGGATGCTCCGACACCCCCAGTCAAAGCAACACTTCTGGTGGAAATATTGGGGGGGCTCCTTTCAGTCAATACTTGCATATTCAGAATACGACAGCCACTTCATCCAACGCATGCTTTGAACAGTCTCAGGCATCCAATCAATTTGCATATAACACCTCCGGATTTTGCACCTACGGTCTCGATGAAATTCACATTAGCTTTTTCTGGATAGGAGAAGGTTCTGCGGATGCAACAGGCTCACTTTGGTATCAAGCTGATGGCGGTGGATGGATATTGCTGACATCCAGCCTCAACAGCTCATCAACCTGGCAATATGAAGACATTACGAATGCTGCATTTAGCAATGTAGGTAACCTCCAGTTCGGATTTCAATTCGACAACGGCGGCAGCGGCAACGGGCCGGCACTCTCCTTGGGCATAGACGACATCAATGTAGTAGCGAACCTATCGGTAGCCAATCCTGTAGAAATAAATATTACCTCTGTAGTTCCAAATCCGGTTTGCGAAGGCACCTACCTCACCATCAACTATGAATTGTCTGAACCGCTGTGCGATGGCACCTACTTGTTGGAACTCTCCAACAGCGGTGGCTCATACCCCTCAGCCTTCACTTCATGGGCAATCAACATCAGCTATCCAACCACTTCCGGAATCACCTCCATTTTGCTTCCGAACAATGCACTGGCAGGCTCATGCTATACGGTACGGCTAAGCCGACTTTCGCCGGAACCCGCCATAACTGGAACCGCTTCTGCATGCTTCGAGATTATTGAATGCCCAAACGATATAACTACCGCACCCATCGGACCACCGGCTGTTACGCTCGATCCACTTCCGGTATGCGTAGGAAGTGTAATAGATATCCCTCTCTTCTCTACAGGTCTTTTCGCAGCCAACAATGTTTACGTTTGTCAGCTCTCAGAGCCCGATGGCACATTTTCAGCAACGCCACCAATCGTAGGAAATTCCCCCGACCCAACTACCTATGACCCGGCAATTGTGCCCTCACCAGGAAGTGTTTCAGGGCTTATTCCAGATACCGAACCCGGATGCAATTACTTCCTGCGCATCGTATCTACAAACCCTACTGCAATAGGCACCATTTGGGGACCATTCTGCATTCAACGATGCGATATTACTACCAACGAACAACAGGACATCAGCTTTTGCATTACCGAATGTGCCAACGATGCGGATGGGGAAACACAAACGATTGTGCTCGATGTAAACACCAACAACCAAAATGTGCAATACAGTCCAGGCAATGTATTCACGACACAATTATTCGATAGCCAAGGATTTAATCAAATCGGAAACGATGGTATCTTGGGCGAAATACAAGCAACTGAAGATGCAATTTTAGAAATTAACGTTCCTTGTCTCGAAGAAGCTCTCGCACTTGGTATACCCATAGGTATGAGCTACCTGCGGGTTGTTGCATCCAATCCTTCAGACCCAACCAACACGGTCAGTTCACTCATTCGAATAACAGTAGGTAGCATTACTACGGTATCTCAGATTATCACGTCATACGATTATGCCGACTTCTCTGTGCAAGACACACTCTGTGCACCTGCCAGTATCCTTCTCTTGTTTGATCCCTACGACCCTTCCGATGGTTCAACCTATGAATGGAGCTGCAGCGGTATCAACAATGGCGTGCCTTTCGCATCACCCAATGGAGCAACCTCAAATGTTCTTCTTGTAACTGCCAATGCCCCAACCATTCTCGACTTCTCCGTGCAACGCACCAACAATGGTTGTGTAAGCCAATGGAACCCGGTACATAGCGTATTAGTAAGCGGACCTCCCGTCGTTTTCATTCTAGGCCCTTCTCCCATTTGCTTAGGGGATACAGCCTCATATGAAGTCCCATTCATTGGGAATACATATTACTCGTGGACCACAGATGCCATGCCGCAAGAAATTGCTTTCCAAGACACATCCAACAACGTGCTCAATCTAGCATTTGACGTAACGGGGAATTATACGCTCAATCTTAATGTAATCAATCAATGCGGAGCCAACAGCGACGAATTCACCATCAATGTGGTGGAGCCACCGATTGCCAGCGCTGGAGCAGACATTGATATCTGCGCAGGCGAAATTGCCATGCTCGATTTGGCTACCGCAAACCTTCAAACCTTCGCGTGGTCAGATGCCTCTGGAATCATTGCAACCAACAACTCAACCCAAGTAGCGCCATTATCAGATTCAGAATACTACGGAACCGTTACGTCGAATATAGGATGTGCCGATACCGACACCGTAAGAGTCTTCATTCACTATCCTGATGCGCCTGTGCAATACATCGATAGCATTTGTGCGGGTGGCGACAATACCGTTCGACTGGAAGCAGACTCTACAGGTCAGTATAGCTGGAGCACAGGGTCGACCGACTTCTACGCACCCGTAACCGATACAGGAGTCTATTCACTTAGCGTAGATATACCTGGCACTATATGCCCTCATTTAGCGCAATATACTGTGGTACCAGCAGCACCTTC
>CAMBPD010000192.1 GCA_945869405.1 Chryseobacterium gleum
TGGAGTGGAGCGCCGTCAAGAAGACGAAGGAGCCAAAGAAAGAAGCAGAAGACAAAAAGGAGAATGCAGAAAAGAAAAAGGAGAATGAGTCCCAGGATGTGATTGGTGATGTTATCTACCCCTTCACAGCATATGGCTCGAAGGAAAGACCCAAAGCTGAAACAGTATGGATTAAAAATGCAACACTCTGGACATGCGAGGCTGATGGAAAAATTGAAAACGGACAACTGCTCATTCACAATGGAAAAATCATTGCCGTTGGCAAAACTGTGGATGCAGCGAAATATCCTGCGGCTCGAGTGATCGATGCGCAAGGCAAACATGTCACGCCCGGTATCATCGACGAACACAGTCACATCGCATTGGCCAGTGTGAATGAAGGCGAACAGGCTTGCAGCGCTGAAGTGGAAGAAGCGCGAGTGGTGTGGCCCGAAGACATCGACATCTACCGTCAACTTTCGGGCGGAGTAACGTGTTCGCAATTGCTGCACGGCAGCGCCAACCCAATTGGAGGACAAAGCGCGTTGATCAAATTGCATTGGGGCGGAAATGCCGAGGATATGTTGGTGGACAACGCACCGGGCTTCATCAAGTTTGCTTTGGGTGAAAACGTGAAGCAGTCCAACTGGTACAACGATGGCATGCGCTTTCCGCAAACGCGCATGGGTGTGGAGCAATTGTATTACGATCATTTCATTCGCGCACGTGAATACGCTGCAGCTCACATGAAGTCAGTGGCCGCAGCGGGCAGGAGCCAACGAAGAAACGTACCCATCGGTTCTAATGTCATGGCTCCTCGCGTCGATTTGGAAATGCAAACGCTGAATGAGATCCTCAACCATCAGCGATTTGTGACGTGCCACAGCTACGTGCAGAGCGAAATCAACATGCTCATGCACGTGGCAGATAGTATGAATTTCACACTCAACACATTCACCCACATTTTAGAAGGATACAAGGTGGCCGACAAGATGAAGGCGCATGGCGCAGGAGCAAGCTCGTTCAGCGATTGGTGGGCATACAAGTACGAAGTGAAGGACGCCATACCACACAATGGAGCATTGTTGCACGAGCAAGGAATCATAGTAGCCTTCAATAGCGATGATGCTGAAATGGCACGCCGTCTCAACCAGGAGGCTGCTAAGGCGGTTAAGTACGGAGGTGTAAAAGAAGAAGACGCGTTGAAATTCGTAACCTTAAACCCTGCTAAACTGCTGCGCATCGATAAGCGCACGGGCAGTCTGGCTGCCGGCAAGGATGCCGATGTGGTTATTTGGAGCGACCATCCGTTGAGCATTTATGCGAAAGCAGAGAAGACCTTTGTCGATGGTATCTGTTATTTCGATGCGGAAAGAGATCTTGTATTGCGCAAGGGTATAAACACCGAACGTGCACGACTCATTCAGAAAATGCTCAATGCAAAGGGAGCCGGTGAAACTGTGCGCACGCCCGGTTTCAAAGACAAGAAGCATTTCCATTGCGATACGCTCGATCAAACTTCACAAGGTGTTTCATTCAAATAAGCAGCAACCATGAGAACCCTATTTATCACACTCTTTTTTGCAGCAACCATACAGTTGACTGCTCAGCAGAACCCAACCGTAGCGCCTGCACAAACCCGCTCTGTGCTCATCATGAATGCGACTGCACACATTGGTGATGGAACCGTCATCGAAAATGCAGCCATCGGATTTCGTAATGGCAAGCTGGATATGGTGGCCGATGCGCGCCTGATTCGCTTGGCGGCAAACGCCTACGATGAAACGATTGAGGCGTCGGGCAAGCAAGTTTACCCCGGCTTCATTGCAACAAACTCAACACTTGGATTGCATGAATTGGATGCTATTCGTCCGGCGAATGACGTGGCAGAAACAGGAGCCTATAAGCCCGGTATTCGCTCGGCAATAGCCTACAATACCGACTCGGAAATCATACCCACTGTGCGTCTCAACGGTGTGTTGATCGGCCAGATAACGCCGCGCGGAGGTGTTATTAGCGGCACGTCATGCGTTATGCAATTCGATGCGTGGAACTGGGAAGATGCGCTTGTAAAGGCCGACGACGGTGTGCACCTCAATTGGCCGGGTGTTTTCCATAAGCACTACGACAAGGGAAAGGTCAACGTGGAGAAAGTGAAAACGTATGACCAACAACTGCGTGAGATACACACCTTCTTCAATGAGGCTCGTGCTTATTGTGCTGTGAAGGAACCGGCATTGCGCGAACTTCGTTTTGAGGGATTGCGTGGAGTGTTTAGCGGTGAGCAGAAGTTGTATGTGCATGCCGACGATGCAAAGTCAATACAAGAGGCACTCAATTTTAAAGCGAGTCAGAGCGTAAAGCACATGGTAATTGTAGGCGGGTATGATGCGCATCTTGTTGCCGATCAGCTCAAGGCGAATGAGGTAGCTGTGTTGTTGCGCCGATTGCACGAGTTACCGATGTATGCGGAAGACGATGTTGATCTTCCATACAAATTGCCGATGTTGCTGCACCAGGCAGGTGTTCAATTTGCCTTACAAAACGAAGGTAATATGGAGCGCATGGGAGCCCGCAACTTGCCGTTTTATGCTGGCACTGCGGTAGCCTATGGTTTGCCCTATGAAGAAGCGGTTCGCTCATTGACGCAATCGCCCGCAAAAATTCTCGGAATAGATAGCACCTGCGGAACGCTCGAAGTGGGTAAAGATGCAACGCTGTTTATTTCGAATGGCGACGCGCTCGACATGCGCACCAACGCTCTCACGCACGCGTTCATTCAAGGTAGGAGCATCGTATTGCGCAGCAAGCAAACAGAGCTCTACGAAAAGTACAAGCAGAAATACGACGGACAGAAAAAGTAAGCTGCCGGGCGTTGTGAAACTTCATTCGCTTCCGAAACAGTGATTAACGACTAATTTCGCTACAGAGAATTTCCGGTTGAAACTACGTGCTGAACATATCATAAAGCAATACGGCCAGCGCACCGTTGTGAAGGGCGTTTCATTTGAGGTGAACCAGGGTGAAATTGTGGGATTGCTCGGGCCTAACGGAGCGGGCAAAACCACGAGTTTCTATATGGTTACCGGCTTGGTAAAGCCCAATGAAGGGCACGTGTTTCTGGATGACATCGACATCACACGCGAGCCGATGTATCGCCGCGCTCAATTGGGCGTGGGTTATTTACCTCAAGAGGCTAGTGTATTTCGCAAGCTGTCGATTGAAGACAACATCAAGGCCGTGCTCGAAATGACGAAGTTGAGCAGGAAGGAGCAAGGGGATAAATTGGAAACGCTACTCGAGGAGTTTGGTCTCACGCACAAGCGCACTTATATGGGAGGCACACTCAGTGGAGGTGAGCGCAGGCGCACAGAGATTGCGCGCGCATTGGCTACCGACCCCAAGTTCATTCTACTCGACGAGCCCTTTGCAGGAGTTGACCCCATTGCCGTTGAGGACATCCAGAAAATTGTATATCAATTGAAGCAACGCAACATTGGCGTGCTCATCACCGACCACAATGTGCAAGAGACGCTCTCTATTACCGATCGTGCGTATCTATTGTACGACGGACAAATCTTGAAAGCAGGCACCGCAGAGGAGCTTGCAGCCGACGAGCAAGTGCGTAAAGTGTATCTCGGACAGAACTTCGAATTACGTAAGGTGAAGGTGGGATAGTTACCAAATAAAAAAGCCTCCCCGTTGGGAAGCTTTCTTACTTAACCAAATCCATTAATTAACCAAAAAAACAAATCACATCTGTAGTACGGGGTGTGAAGTTGGATGGTTACGTTTTGATTTTTTTTTACCGCGGAGGCACAGAGAAAAAATCAAGAGAAATTATTCTTTGCGACTCTTTGCGCCTTAGCGTTTAAAAATATTTTAACCACAGGTCGCAAATGGAAAAGCACAATTCTCGTCTTTCTCTTCGACTTTGCGGTTAAAAATCAATCAATCTCCAAATAAAAAAGCCTCCACATCGGGAGGCTTTCTTACTTAACCAAATCCATTAATTAACCAAAAAAACAAATCA
>CAMBPD010000193.1 GCA_945869405.1 Chryseobacterium gleum
GCTTCGCTGAGGGCTAGCGAATTTTGCAGTTGCAAGCGCACGTGCGAGTCGTAAGAGAATGTCTGCTTGTTGCTTTCCGCTTGTTTGCGCAGCGCGTCCATTTCTTCCGGAGTATCGAAGGCGTAGTAAGCGTGTCCGGTGCTCACCATTTTTTCTGCGTATTCGCGAAACATCGGTTTGCGTTCGCTTTGGCGGTAGGGCGCATAGGGCCCATCGCCGAAACCGTGACCTTCGTTGGGGATGATGCCACACCATTTGAGTGCTTCGATAATGTATTCTTCTGCCCCTGGCACGAAGCGTCCTTGGTCGGTATCTTCAATGCGTAAGATGAAATCACCTCCGTGTTTTTTGGCGAACAAATAATTATAGAGAGCGGTGCGAACGCCACCCATGTGCAAAGGTCCGGTTGGACTGGGGGCAAAGCGCACGCGAATGCGTTTTTGGGTCATAAAATGAGTGATAAGAATCCGGGGGCAAAAATAGGGATTACTGGGGACCAGGGACTTGGTACTGAGGACTGAGTACCAAAAGGACACACCATCAAATAAGGACCTGCCTATCGGTACCTAGTCCTCAGTACCCAGTACCCAGTACCCATTACTGCGCGAAGACAGACGCACTATCCTTATACGTCGCGGTCGGATTCAGAATCATCACGGGAATACCCGCTTCGTTGGTGATAATTTTTTGTTCGCTGTCAATACCGAAAGCGTGCACGAGGCGGTCTTCAGCGGTATTGAGGATGCAAATGAGGTCGATGTCGGCGTAGTTGGCATACTTCAGCAGGTCTTTCACGAACCCTCCTGAACTTGCATCGGTAACTGCCGTTTTGTATTTGATGTTGTTCTCTTCTAAGAAACCTTCTGCATAGGCCACGTTGCGAGCCAGTTTATTGTGCAAGTATTCGTCGCTTTCTTTAGGAGAAACCAGATGTACTTCGGCGCCGAATTTTTTCGCTACATCGACCACCAATTTCAGCTTCTGTTTTGTTTCTTGGTGCAAATCGAGCGGTGCGAGTATTTTCTGAATAGTAGCGCTTCGCTTGTTTTCCTCCTGCACAATGATGAACGGCACATTGCCTTCAGAAACAACACGAAGAGCATTCGATCCAACGATGAATTGCATGCCGCGCAAGCCGTGTGTTCCCATCACGATAAGTTCTGCTTTTTCGCGCTCTGCGGTGTCTGGAATATCTTCGAAAATATTGCCCACGGCAGTCACGCTTCCTAGTTGGCCAACGCCGAGTTTAGTGGCTTGTGCCTGCATTTTTGATTCAGCTTCTGCGCGTTCGTTTTCTTTCGTGACGATGTGCAAAAGGCTTACTTCGCTTTTGGTGTGTTTAGATAGTTCGCATGCGTAGCGAATGGCCACTTCCGATACAGAAGTGAAGTCGGTGGGAACGATGATCTTGCTCATGAAGCAAATATAGGGGGGAAGGGCGAGTGCTATTGCACTAGCCCCGCGTCATTAGTCATTTTTCCAGTCGCACCCCGGTCAACTCCTTTGCTATTTGCTTCACGCCTTCGCTGATGCGCTGCAACTGTTGTAGCGTAGGGTTTTTATTGCCACGGATATATTGCGACAACAGCGTGGGGTTCATTCCGATGCGTTCGGCGAGTATGCGTGCGTTGAGCACTTTGTAGTGGGAAAAGAAGGTACGGAAATCGACATGAACGGTATGGCGGATTTTGCCGGCTGCGGCATAGTCTAAGTCGAAATACAAGGCCGCCGATTCATGCAACATAGGCATGAGGCTTTCGAGGTTTTTAGACGTGGTGTATACGGGATAGCTTTCGGTATAGGCCGAGAATCCGGTGCGCGTGCGTTCGAGCTTCCAAGCGAGTCGTGCAGGTAGCGTTTTAGCGGGTATTGCTTTTGTTGTCATAGCTTGTTAGTTATCGTAAGCCAGCCTCACGAAGTATTTTCATTTGCAGTCCTTTGCCCAATTCACGGTTGCCATGATCAGGAAAGATGATGATGCCCGATCGTTCGGGATGAACCAATTTGATATGCGAACCTTTGCGGGATACTTCTACCCATCCGGCTCGCAAGAGCATGCGCAATACGTCTGAACATTTCATTCATTATCCAATTGTAAAGGTAAAGAATAATTTACTATTTATTTCTGAATAGAAAATAAAAACACGATGCGAATGTGAAGTCTGAGGATGAAATAAAAAACCTATAAATTATTCTGTTTATGCCAATAGGAGTAACGAATGCCGCGGCTTCGCCGGATGGCAGGTTTGCCAAAGCGAGGTTGAAGGTCTTTGGCTTACAGCCTCACCCCTAGCCCCTCTCCAGAGGAGAGGGGAACGCCCTTCGTGTAGACGAACAGAGTTTCGAAATCAATGGTTCTTGCATCTTAAATTTGAAAGAGAAACCTTCACGAGAAGGTTCTCCCCTCTCCTCTGGAGAGGGGCCGGGGGAGAGGCTGTGATATAAAAGCCACACTCGCGGATTTCGCGCACCTGCTCCCAATCAAATGCCTGGACCTGTTGGTACTTAGTACTTAGTACTTTTTTGATGTAGATGCAATGCAGCAAATCAACTCGCCATAGCCATAATTAAATGTTCGGGAAATTTGGCGGCAGCTTCGTATTGCGAAGTGTTTCATTTGCCTGCTCTAATTTTTCCGGAAATAACACGATATTGGTGTATTTGTCTAACGCCGGATCGTAAGTGGCTTTTACCTTTTTGAGGTCGTCAAAGAAAGTTTTTTCGTCCATAGGACAGGAGATTTATAGTTTAAAGTTAAGCTGTTTCTTTCGTCGGAAAACAAGAAATGCCAAATAGTTTTTTCCGGGAGCGAATGCCTCCCAATGATTCGGGGTTTTCGCGAGAATGTGGAATTCGAATATTGCCGTTTCTCTATGGCGGGCTATGCCCATTTGATAAATTCGGGTTCGGTTTTCGGTGCTGCCCTCTGCATGTATCCATGCTTGTGGATGATAGACTGTAAATAGGTATACCGCGGAAACAATGGTAGCCAATACAAGCTCATGATCTCCATTGTTGGATCTGCTGCGGTCATCCATTTCGCCGTTTGTAGGATTCAAATCACCGAAACTCAAGTTATAAAGGTTGGGAGTTTCTGTGAGATGAAACTGAATGATCTTGGCAATCGTTCCTCGTGGACCGTGACTGAAAAACTCGAAAGTTGTTGCTTCAGCATTCGCGGTTAGTGGATAGGAAGATAGTTTCATTTTTTGCATGTCCCTCTTAAAAGGGATTGGCAAAACTTATGGACATTGACAGAATAAAAAACCTATAAAATATTCTTGTTATGCCACAGAAAGTGAATAATCACAAATGACTAGTGACTAATGTAAGCGACGTCTTCACTAGTCATTTGTCCCTAGTCATTAGAGAAACCCAAGCTCCAACTGCGCTTCTTCGCTCATCATACTTTTTTCCCAAGTTGGTTCCCAGGTGATTTCCACCTTACATGAAGTAACTCCTTCCACAGAAACTACCTTCTGCTCTACATCAGGAGGAAGGGTTTCCGCCACGGGACAAGAAGGCGAAGTGAGCGTCATGAGAATGGTCACGGCTGCTTCATCGTCGATGCCGATGTTGTAGATCAATCCAAGTTCATAGATGTCGACAGGGATCTCCGGATCGAAGATGGTTTTTAGCATCTCGATAATCTTGCCCTCTAGTGCGTTGCGTTGTTCGATATCCATAGGTCGATGAAAATGTCGTTTATGATTGGGCCATGTATGCCAGGCCGTAGGTTTTCATTTGTTTAATCATGCTCGCCAATCCATTACTGCGGGTAGGCGAGAGGTGTTCGCTCAAGCCGATTTCTTGAATGAAATGCAGATTGGCTTGTGCGATATCGGCAGGCTTTTCTCGGTCTAGCACACGCACGATGAGAGCAACAAGTCCTTTGGTGATTATAGCCTCACTGTCGGCTGTGAAATGCAAGTTGCCTTCCTCTGTGCGTTCGGCCTGAAGCCAAACACGCGACTGGCACCCTCGAATAAGCAAATCATCTGTTTTATGTGC
>CAMBPD010000194.1 GCA_945869405.1 Chryseobacterium gleum
CCCAATATCGTGTATGGTATCAACCACCGAGATTTGGACATCGAGAATGAAGCAATATTCTCGGCAGCAAGCTGCACGACGAATGCGATTTGTCCAGTGCTGAAGAGCATCCACGATGCGTATGGTATAGACAAAGGGCACATCGAAACGGTGCACGCCTACACCAACGACCAGAACCTGCTCGACAACATGCACAAGAAGAGCCGCCGCGGCCGCAGTGCAGCCGTGAACATGGTCATCACAGAAACTGGCGCAGGTAAGGCAGTCACCAAGGTTATTCCCGAGTTGAAGGATAAGCTTACGGCCAACGCTGTTCGTGTACCCACCCCGAACGGATCGCTGGCCATCATCCACGTTTACTTGAACAAAGAGACTACGTTAGACGCTGTAAACGCTACCGTTCGCAAGAGCGCGTTGGAAGGCGATTTGGTAAACCAGATCTACTACAGCATCAGCGAAGAGTTGGTAAGCAGTGACATCGTAGGCAACGACTGCTGCTCGGTGTTCGACTCACAGGCTACCATCGTTTCGCCCGACGGCAAAGGCGTGGTGCTCTACGTGTGGTACGACAACGAATTTGGCTACACCAAGCAGGTGATTCGCCTAGCTAAATACGTGGCCAAGGTGCGTAGGAATATCTACTATTAAGGGAGGGCCTTCATCGCGCCACCCTTCACTTCAAGAAAATCCAGGTCAGGACGCGCTGCAGCGCAGCCTACCTTCTTCCAACATCTAAAACGCGCCGCAATGCGCGTTTTTTTGTTCGAAGTTTTTTTTGAAGTTTAGCGTCAATGCTTGGCAAATAAAGGCGCGATGTAGTATATTAGACGCATGGCATCCAGAAATGAAAACAGGATTGGAATTCGTATTGATGCATTGACCAATAGCATCGTTAATACGATTTCCGGTGATAGTTTTCCAACAGAGGTGCATCCTTTAGCCACATCCGATATAAAACTGGTAAGCACTAAAAAAGGGTGGATTTTTAATTGGTCATCCGAGCGCAAGCTTAGCACTCGTCAGGTCTTTAAACTGACGATTCGAAACAATCCTGATATCATTCAAGGCCTTGTGAGTATTAGCGATAATGACTCACATTATTACTTGCATCTGATTGAAAGCGCACCATTCAACTTAGGAAAGAATAAATTGTACGAGGGTGTTCCTGGCAATTTATTCGCTTTCACCTGCAGGACTTCTTGGGATAACGGCTATCAAGGGTTCGTGTCTTTTGCTTCTAAAACGAGATTGATAGAACACTATGAAAGGAGTTTGGGTGCAACGCATGTTGGAGGGAATAAAATGGTAATCTATCCTCAAGATGCACTTAAACTCATTCACCGATATTATCCTGAACTAAAATAAAAACCATGGGACATATTAAAGAACCAAAAGGCGTTGATTTCTTTGTTGATTCAAGACCGCTTACAGCTGAGGATTTGAAACGCATAAGTGAGGCTATTGAATATTATAAATTAACGGGAAAAAAGCGTCGACCGAATACCACACGAAAAAACGTTGTAGAGAAAACGAAGACCAGCTAATTCTGCTTGCCGGCTATGAATTCACAGAAAAAACGCATCGAAGCCGACCTAATTATCCCACCTCATCAATTGAGTGCTGAGCAAGAATTAATGATTAGCCAAGCAATCGAAGCTGAGCGCAATATGCGATTGCAGCAATCAGCAGGGAAATAAATGGTATTGCTTGCCTTCGACTTCGCTCACGAAGCTTTGTTCTTTCACTCATGATCAGGCGGCCGAGCTAAACCGAGGCCACGATATCAAGCGCCCACATATGAATAGCAATGATTCAGCAATAAAAAAGAGCCGCAATTGCGGCTCTTTTCGGTTGATTAAGGTTAAGAGGCTAGCTGTGCTAATCGAGAGCATAGCCGAAATCGTTTATTGAACAATAAGGGACTTCGCCTCGCGCTGACCATCCTGGCGCAGCACAATTTGATAGGTACCGCTTTGAAGTGTTTGATCGATTGTGATGCGATTGCCGTTTTGTGTGGCATTTTTTCCTACAACGAATGAAGTAACAAGGCTGCCTTTTGCATCGATGATGTCGAGCGATGCACCCGGCTTTACTTCCAAGCTGTGAAGCTGGATATTAATAACGTTGTTGCGAAGCGGGTTCGGAAATACATCCCATGCATTGTTGCTTGTCACCAAGGCTTCTGAAGCAGGTATGCAACTGCCACCGATGCAGCTTCCATCGCTGAAGGAAGCATTCGGGTTGAAATTGCTCGCCTTGCTGTCGGTACAGCCAAACACTTCACTGTTGCGGGTGTTGAAAGTGAGCCCATGCTGACGCCATGTTTCTCCTTCACCTGTTTTTCCCTGCAAATTCAACACACCGTTGATTTCACCGGTAGAGGTAAACTGACCTATCAGCACCAAGCCTTGCGCATCGGGCGCACACTTCTCGTCGGTTGGAATGAGGAACCATCCTCCATTTTCTGCCGTGATAGCCCCTCCTTGATCGAACGTCGCAAAGTCAACACCCAAGTCCCACATGTCGTTGCCTTCGTTGCTGTCGTAACCCAGGGTAATCCAAGAGTCGAAACGCACAGTAGCATCGGCGAGCAAGGCAGCAGATGAAACACCGGCGGCACTCGCACCTGCATATGGACTTTGAAAGAACGGTGCGCTCGATTCGATGTGCAGCGGGTGAGCAGCGTCGCCATAAACAACTTGCAGTGAATATTGCGATGATGGCAATTGCGCGTACACACGGTAGGTATGGCCCGGCATGTGGGTGCCACCATGGTTTACTTCCTGAACGACCAGACGCAATGGTTGGAGGTCATTGGAAGGCAAATCGGTAGCCTGTGTTATTGAGCACGCTGCAAAGGCTGCAGCGAAAAGTAGATTTTTCTTCATGGTTAAACGATGAATGGGTTTAAAATAAACGCACTACAAGAATAGGAGTTTTTCATATACCCTCGAAGTGCAAATGCTAGAATTTCAAGCAATTCTGCGCACACTTGCAATCTCAGCGGTACCGCATCATTGACAACTCAGAGCCATCAAGAAGGCCGTTTTCCAGTCTACTTGAAACGAAGGCAGTTGCTCCATCACGTCGGCATAACGACTGCAACGCGGCCCCATGTAGTTGCGCATGCATTCTTGTAGCTCTTCACTCATAGAGGAAAAGGCGAGCAACACATTTAATTCATGATGTGTAAGTTGATCGTGCAGGTTCCAAATTGCAATTGGCCCATTCAATACATGCACACGGCCGTCTTTGAGAAAGTTGACGGTGCACTGGCCGCGGTTGCGGAAGTAATAATTGCGCCCGTCGACGAAGCGGTCAGCAGTTTGCATGCTCTTGCCGCCCATGCCGCCCAGTTCGGAAAACCCGCTGGCTTGCAAAATGTCCATAAGTTGTTGTGATGCGCTGAATGCAGGAGCCGCTTTGGGCGTGTGCAAAAAGGAGAGATTCATGATAGCCATTGTTCTTTGTTTTGCGCAAAGAAGTGAGGTCAAATTGTAAGGTATTTACAATGGACGAGAATTTTTGGTGAAATGGTGAAATGGTGAAATGGTGAGAGGGTGAGAGGGTGAAATGGTGAATGGTCTGAGCCCATTGTGGAGTGCGCATTACATTTGTGCAAAATTGTAAGCCTTATGCCTAAAGGAGTTTTCCAAGTACCTGTGCCGGTGAATGATCTTGTGCGCAGCTATGCCATCGGTACAGCCGATCGCGATAATTTGTTGAATCAATACCGTGCTATGTACAACCAGGCTCCCATTGATGTGCCTATGTACATCGGTTCGGAATTGGTGCGTACTTCTGATAAGCGCACAATGTCGCCACCGCACGACCATAAGAAAGTACTTGGCCATTTCAATTGGGGAACAAAAGCGCACGTCTCGCAGGCCATTGATGCAGCTTTGG
>CAMBPD010000195.1 GCA_945869405.1 Chryseobacterium gleum
CGAGCGGAGACTCCGCCATAGACGAACCGGAGGCAGTGCTGCCGGTCATATTGTCTTCTGCCTTGCGTGCTTCGATGGCCTTGAGCTCTTGCTCGGCGTCTTTCAACGGGAAACCGACATTTACCATTAGCGAGCCGATTTTCGAAATGACTTGACCTATCTCCGTGTCTTCTTGGAATACCTGCTTGTAGTTAGGGACCTTTTGCTTCGTGCCCTGGTTGTCGAACTCTGTCATGAAGTAACGCTGTTCACACCAGTTGTCGCTGGGCAAAATCATGAGGGTGGGTTTTTTGGGTTGGGCTAGGATAGGAGTAAATGCAATAACCCATAGTAATAACGCAAAGAATCGAATCATAGTGAATTTGTGGTTAGATTTCAATGGCGAATATAGCTTAGTAATATGTATTTCCTCAAAATCATCAGCCAAGACTCGCTGCTTTTTGTTCAAAACTCTGTGAATAGAACAACAGTCATTTTGTATTTTCGCAGGCGCTTATTTTTTTGGTAAAACCTGGCTCTAAAGCTGCTTTACCTAATCAACGAACAGACAAAAACCAAGTCAAATCAATAGATCATGGCAGAAGGCGAAAAGATTATTCCCATAAACATCGAAGATGAAATGAAAACAGCCTACATCGATTATTCGATGTCGGTTATTGTGAGCAGGGCCTTACCCGATGTTCGCGATGGTATGAAACCTGTGCATCGCAGGGTTTTATATGGAATGCTCGAGTTGGGAGTACTCTCGAACCGTCCCTACAAGAAGTCGGCACGTATTGTTGGAGAGGTATTGGGTAAATACCACCCACACGGCGACACGGCGGTATACGACACTATGGTGCGTATGGCCCAAGACTGGACGTTGCGTTATCCACTCGTGGATGGCCAGGGTAACTATGGCAGCATGGATGGTGATCCACCGGCAGCGATGCGTTATACAGAAGCTCGCCTTCGTAAAATTGCTGAGGAATTGCTCGAAGACCTCGACAAAGAAACGGTCGATTTTCAGCCAAACTTTGACGACTCGTTGCAAGAACCCAAGGTGATGCCCGCAAAGGCTCCCAACCTGCTTCTCAATGGGGTTAGTGGAATTGCCGTTGGTATGGCCACGAACATGCCGCCGCACAACCTCACCGAGGTATGTGGGGGCATCATTGCATACATCGAAAATCGCGATATCACGATTGAGGGTCTTATGGAGTTCATCAAAGCCCCAGACTTCCCCACAGGCGGAACCATCTACGGTGTCGATGGCGTAAAAAGTGCCTATGAAACGGGTCGTGGTCGCGTAGTTATCCGCGCCAAACATCAAATTGAAGAAATTGATGGTCGGGAGTGTATCGTCGTAACTGAAGTTCCATACCAGGTGAACAAGGCAGAGATGCAATCTCGCCAAGATGCACTGATAAAAGAAGGCAAATTGGATGGCATTTCTGACATACAAGACCAATCATCACGCGAGGGAATACGAATCATTTATGAAATAAAGCGCGACGCAATTTCAAACGTTGTCCTAAACAACTTATTTAAGCACTCGTCCCTACAGACCTCTTTTTCAATAAATAACGTAGCACTTGTTCATGGCCGCCCAGAGATTTTAAATCTCAAGCAGATGATTGTTCACTTTGTGGAGCATCGTCATGAAGTGGTGGTTCGTCGCACGCAATACGACCTGCGCAAAGCGCAGGAGCGCGCTCATATTTTGAAAGGGCTATTGATAGCGCTAGACCATCTTGATCAAGTTATAGCGATCATTCGTGGAAGTCAAACACCTGAGTTGGCTCGTGAGGGACTGATGACGAACTTCCAGTTGGATGAGATACAGTCGCGAGCGATACTCGATATGCGTTTGCAGCGCTTGACCGGCTTAGAGCGAGACAAAATCCGCGAAGAATTCGATGAGCTCATGAAGATGATTGCTCGTTTTAACGAGATTTTGGGCAGCGAGGAAATTCGCATGGGCATTATCAAAGACGAATTACGCGACTTGATTGCCAAATTTGGCGACGAGCGTCGTTCAAAAATCGAATACAGCAGCGCTGAGCTCAACATTGAGGATATGATTCCGGACGACATGATGGCCATAACCATCACCCATGCCGGCTATATCAAGCGTACCAACCTTGCAGAATACCGCTCGCAAAGTCGGGGAGGAGTTGGTGCAAAGGGCACCACGGCTCGCCAAGAGGATTTTGTAGAGCACATATTCACTGCTTCCAACCATGACTGGTTGCTCATATTCACCCAAAAAGGACGTTGCTTCTGGATGCGGGTGTTTGAACTGCCCGAAGGAGCCAAGACTACCAAAGGACGCGCAATTCAAAACCTCATGCAGATTGAGCAGGATGACAAGCTCTTGGCTTACATACCTGTCAAAAACTTGATGAACGAAGAGTATGTGAAGAGCAATTATGTAATTCTTTGTACCAAGAAAGGCCTTATCAAGAAAACCTCGTTAGAAGCTTATTCTCGTCCGCGTTCTAATGGTATCAATGCGATTACTATCGTAGAAGGAGATGAACTTCTTTCAGCCCAACTCACCAATGGCAGCTGTGAAGTGATCATGGGTACACGCCACGGAAAGGCAATTCGTTTCAACGAGAAGACCGTTCGCGCCGTAGGCAGAACCGCGCAAGGCGTGAAGGCAGTATCTCTCGACAGCGAAGGCAATGAAGTAATAGGTATGGTATGCGTAGCCAACCCTAACACCGACATTCTCGTGGTTAGTGAAAAAGGCTTCGGTAAGCGTTCAGCGCTGGAGGATTACCGCATAACCAACCGCGGCGGTAAAGGTGTGAAGACCATCAACGTTACGGAAAAGACGGGTGATTTAATAGCGATACTGAGCGTTGACAATGACTACGACTTTATGATTATCAACAGGAGCGGTATCACAATCCGCTTGCGCGTAGACGAATTGCGTGTTGTTGGTCGTGCAACCCAAGGCGTAAAACTCATCAACCTTCGCGGTAAAGACGAGATTGCAGCGATTTGCAGTGTGTTAAAAGACGACGAGGACGACACACCCACTGCAGAAGTGTTGAACGAAGACATGCCAACCGACGACACCGAAGGCTCAGACGACACAACCGACGACACAACCGAAAACGAAGAAGCCGGCGGCGAAGAGTAATCGCTAATTTCTCTGCGCCTGCGGTTAAATAAAAAAACGGCACAAAATTTAGATATCACGAGAGACGCTCAACATGGGCGTTTCTCTTTTAAACATACAACCACCAACCAATGAAAAGAATCCTGATGATTTCAGTAGGGCTTGCGATGGCTCTACAAACAAGTGCACAAGCCGATGTAACTTCGGCTTTCAACGCCAACAAGCAAGGCGATTTTGCGAAAGCATCCGAGTATATCGACAAGGCTTTGAATGATCCAAAGGCAGTTTCTAGAGAGAAGACTTGGCGTTATAGAGGTGATATTTACCTGAACATAGTTAATTCACCAGATTTGCAAGCACGATACCCAAATGCTGTTCATCTTTGTATAGATTCTTATGCAAAATCGATGGAATTAGATACAAGGAAGAAATATCAAGCAGAGAACAGCCTAGGTCTTAACAAGTTGCGTTTGATTGTCTTAGACAAGGCTGCAAAGCAATATGAGTCTAATGATTATTGTGGCGCATCTGTCAATTTTCAAAATGGGCGTTCCGTAAGTGAGAAGCTTGGCGTCATAGATACGATCTCAATTTTTAATGGTGCTTATTGCGCCGATCGTTGCGGAAAGGCAGAGGAAGCTATTTTAGGCTTTCAAGAAAGTATAAAAATTGGATACAACATTGCAGAATCTTATGGTTCCATTGTCGTGATA
>CAMBPD010000196.1 GCA_945869405.1 Chryseobacterium gleum
GCCGGAGACAACAATGAGCATCTCTACAAAATCAAAATTTTCTCCTGGAAAGGTCCATTCGCTGCCACCGGACAAGATGGTGCAGGATGGTTGCTGGCTGAAAACTGGTGGACTTATCAAACCGCAGGATTTGTAACGCCTCCATTCGCAGGCTATTACTCGGGGCACTCCACCTATTCGCGCACAGCCGCTGAAATTATGACCCTCATTACCGGAGATGAGTACTTTCCGGGTGGCATGGCTGAGTTTGTGGCTGCGCAAGACGAGTATCTGCTCGCCGATGATGGCCCATCTGCCACGGTAAAACTGCAGTGGGCAACCTACCGTGATGCATCTGACCAATGCAGCCTGTCGCGCATTTACGGCGGACTGCATCCACCGCAGGATGATATACCCGGTCGCACAGTGGGGCTTATCGTGGGTCCGCAAGCTGTAAATAAGGCCAATGAGTTCTTTCATTCGAACCCGGCGCAGGTTGCATTGGCAACCCAAACAGCTATAATTTCCGATGCAAACGTGGGTGCATCCTGGTCGGTGACAATCACTTTCGACAAGGCAATGGATCAATCGGTTGCTCCACAATTAATCTTGTTGAATAATGCCGCGGCACCATCGCTTGAGCTTACCGGAGGCATGTGGACAGATGCATTTCACTATGTTGCCGAATATAATGTTCTAGACAACAACGTAACTATTGGCAACATCGTTATCAGCGCACAAGGAGCTCAAGATCTGAATGGAGTGAGTAACATGCCCGGAGTGAGCGCGGCCTTCTCTATTGACACTCAAAACCCGACTGCAACTACCAATATTATTGGTGCAGAAGCAATCATCAACGAAAGCTCTGTTGAGGCCAACAACGGCTTCGATGTGATAGTAGAATTCAGTGAAGAGATGAATACAGGCAACAATCCTCAGTTTACGTTTTCTGAAGCAGGCTCTAGTTTTGTTCTCGATGGATCGAGCGCATGGACAAGCAGCACCACGTATCGTGCTGTATTCAACCTGGTTGATAGCAATGAAGAGGCAACCAACATCGACATTGAAATTGCCGCGGCAACCGATGCAGCAGGCAACAACCAGCTGATTACCATGCTCAACGATGCCCTCAACATCGACACCAATGCGCCTGCAGGCGCTTTGAGCATCAGCCAAAATACCATTTCAGATTCCAACACTGGCGACGTGCTCAACGTGATACTCAACTATGATTCACCGATGAACACTTCCATTGTGCCTGCCATTGCTGTAACAGGCATTTCACTTTCGAACAACTTTACCTTTGGTGGAGGTTCATGGAATGCGGAGGGCACCACCTATACAGCCAACTACGTGATTCTGGATGGCAACGTGGAGGCCGATGGTGTATCCTTCACCGCTTCCGATGCGCAAGACTTAGCCGGCAACACGCAGACCGTGCCAATATCTTCGGATGCACTTTCCATCGACACAAAGAACCCCGTTGTAAACTCTGTATCAGCAGGCAGTAGCTTACTTGCAGACACCAATACGGGTTCACCCTTTGTATTAGCAATTGCATTTGACGAAGCCATGAACGCAGCTGCACCGAACATCAGTTTTGGACAGAATATTCCATCGCTCACGCTCAACGCAGCGGCAAGTTCATGGAATGGAAACACGTACAATGCAGTCTATAATTTAACTGACGACAACATTGAAGTTTCGGATATAGTTGTTTCGGTCTCCGGAGGTTCAGATGCAGTGGGAAACACTCAAAGCGCGGTTCATTTCGCATACGACGTATTCAGTATCGACACACAGAATCCTGAAGTTGCATCTCTTAACACGAGCACATCCGTAATCAATTCCGGTGACGTCGGTGCAAACACATTTGCTGTAACCGTGAACTTCACGGAGGCGATGGATCAAACTTCTGCGCCTGACATCACATTTGATCCTGCAGCAGGTCTTACCCCATCCGCTGCTTCCGGCTGGGATTCGGACTACACATACACAGCACATTATGATGTAGCAGCAGGGGAAAGTTCTGTAAGCAACATCAGCGTTAGCGTTGGAACAGCGGCCACGGATGCTGCCGGCAACCCCATGTTATCAGCCACATTCGAAAATGCATTTAGCATCGATATCGTGAACAGCCTGATGGAGTTCGATGGTTCTTCTGCATGGACGATTTATCCTAACCCTGTTCTTGTAGGTGATGACATTCGCATCCAATTACCTGCAACGATTGGAACTGCCCGTATCATGATTTTCGACGGTCAGGGTAAGATGGTGCATGACCTGAGTTACACGGGTAATAACAGCCCGATGGTGGTGACCACCTCTGCTTGGGCAGAGGGTATGTATATGGTTAAATTAATTTCGGAGAACACTCAGGCAAGTATGCCCGTGAGTGTTGTTCGATAAGCAATACTCGCAACGTCTCGAATATGGCCGCCCCATGGGTGCGGCCATATTTTTTCAACATAAATCGTTAATCTCCATTCATGTACAACCTATCCAAACTAACCAAAACACTCAGCGCAGTAGTGGTTATGCTAATTCATCAAGGCAATCCCTTCGCGCAATCTATCGCGAGAGAATGGAATGAAACACAGCTGGCTTGTATTCGAAAATCGATTGCAAGACCTACTGTGCACGCGCGCGCACTATTTCATGTATCAATTGCCATGTACGACGCATGGGCAGTATACGACACGGAAGCAATTCCCTTCATGCTGGGTAGAACATGGGAAGGCAACTTTGTGCCTTACAACGGCATTCCCGCAGTAGGGCCAAACGATACAGAAGCTTTTCGCGAAGAAGCAATTAGCTATGCGGCCTATCGCGTGTTGATGCACTTGTATGTCGATAACCAACAGATGACTATCGTCGGACAATTATCAAATGTTGAAGACATTATAAATAATCAAATGGCATCGTTGGGTTACAGCACTGCTATCACAAACACCGACTATTCCACAGGCAGTCCTGCAGCGCTGGGGAACTATATCGCTCAGCAGCTCATCCAGTTTGAATCGATTGACGGAGCGAATCAAATCAACAACTACGCTAACCAGGTATATCACACTGTCAACGGAGATATTTTGCCGAACGAATTTGGCGATCCAATGAACTACAATTTGAATCGCTGGCAGCGCATGGTGCTTCCGGTATGCCAGGACCAAAGCGGTGGAACGTTCGACACCTGTCCCGAAGCCCTCACACCGGAATGGAGCAATGTTGCCCCTTTTAGTTTAACGGAATGCCAGGCTACCTATTTCAAGCGTGATTCCTCGGCCTACTTCATAGATCCCGACCTAAAAAACAGCCCTGCTTCAGATACAATCCATCAAGACTCGCTGCAGTGGAAAGTGTATCTGGACCCAGGTTTTCCACCCTACGTTGAAGACACCAATTTCACAAATGACCCAACCTTCGGACCACGGGTGAATCTTTTCAAATGGGGCTATGTCATGAATATTATCTGGCACTCGTTTCACAACAACAACGATGGGGTAATGGTAGACATTTCTCCAGCTAGCACAGGGGGCTTGAATATCACTGAAGCGAATCAACTGCCCCAAACATTCGAAGATTATCAGAGTTTTTATAACGTTTTTGGGGGTGGTGCCGCCGACCTGGGGCATTCAATCAACCCAATAACAGGAAGCGCGTACCAAGCGCAAATTGTTCCTCGCAAGGACTTTACACGCGTGCTAGCGCAATACTGGGCGGATGGCCCTAACTCGGAGACGCCCCCGGGTCATTGGTTTGCTATTGCCAATAAGGTTGCGGATAAGATGGATTCACTGAACATGCCAAAAAAATGGATGAATGAAGGA
>CAMBPD010000197.1 GCA_945869405.1 Chryseobacterium gleum
CAAAGACTACAAATAGTTGATCACCCACTTGCACCATCTCGGCATAGATACGCCACGTGCGACCGGGAACTTTGCCTTCATTTTCGATTTGTTCCGTTACGAAGCCTTTGAATTGCCCGCTGATGGTGGCGTGAATAAACAAGAATCCGAATACGACGTAATTTTTGAACATGGATTACTTAATCTTAATGATGCGTTTCTTACTGAGTGCTTTTTTCTTGCTGCCACCACTTGCGTTGAATTTTCCGCGCTTACCCGGAATCACATATCCCATGATTATTTCATGCGTAAATGGGCTCATCACGCGTGCTTTGGAAGTGGTGAAATCGATGGAGTATCCCAGTAAGAAATTTTGGTATGATCCACCAAAACCAAGCGCGATTGCATCCTTTATGCGATAAGTTAAACTACTCCAGGCCATTTTTTGATATCCCACACGCACATTCATATCCATTTGCACGGGCGTACTGTTGGTGAGGCGAATCAATCCGCTGGGTTGAATATCGAAGTCTTCTGTGATGTCGTAGGTGTATGAGCCCATAATATGATAGTGGCGTGCATTTCGATTATTGTCGGCATTTACACCGGAAACTTTTAACTTCGATTGAAGCAGGTTTGGAGTGCTGACGCCGAAATAGTATCCTTCGCCATAAATCACCATCCCAAAGTTTGCGTCAATGTTTAGCGTCGACTCAACTTGCATGGCATTGAGTGCAACGTCAGACTCATCCATTACGACCAACTTCGAGTTGTCCACTTTGAATTGATTTGCGGATAAACCGAGACCGAAGCTGATACCATCATAATTATTGAGGTCGATTTGGTATGCGCCAACAGCTTCGATACCTGTGCGGGTTATGGCCCCTCCAGAATCGTCGCGTTGAAGAACTGCTCCAAAGCCGCTATTGCTAGGGCCTTTCATGTGGCCACTGGCAAGCATGGTTGTTGGGGCCCCTTTGAAGCCCGTCCATTGATTGCGGTAAGAAATAAAAAGAGGAATCTGATTTTCAGTACCCGCAATAGCTGGGTTTACTAGAAATGGGTTGATGGCAAATTGCGTAGTGCGAGAAAGTTGTTGGGCCTCTGCATTCAACGAACACAAAAGAACCAGTGCAACAGCGAGGGTAACAAATTTTTTCATGGTGAGTGTGTCGTTTTAGTATTTGATAGTAACTGTTCCCATGATCACTTCTTGGTCTGAAGCATAATCGATGGTGAAGTAATAATCGGCTACAGGCAACATTTGGCCATTCAATCGGCCATCCCACTGGGCATTATACCCGGTCGATGTGAATACGGTTTGTCCCCAGCGATTGAATACGTTCACTTTGCATTCGGGGTAGTATTCAAACCCGCCCAATATCCAGGCATCGTTCACGCCATCGCCGTTGGGTGTTATTGCTGTTGCTATGAAGAAGCACCCGATGTTGGCCTCTACAAAAACAGACGCCGTCAGGTTACAACCGATATCATCTGTCACACGCACCATGTAAGACGCATTTGGCGCAAGTCCCATGGCTGTTGCAGTGGTCTGCAAGAGGTTGTCGTCCCATTCATAATTGAGTGGTGGGTTACCATTTTGAACAGCAACCGTTGCCGTTCCATCAAGCGCATTCCAGCACGTTTCTGGGGTTTGCGACATGTTTAGAATCATGTCTGTGATAATGTCGGGCACAATGCCAAGTGTGTCGAGAATTCGACAACCGTTTTCATCCGACAGTTCTAGGTAGAGTGTGTCTTCAGCCAGCAGAGAAAGTCCATAGGTAACCGAGTCGAGTGGTTCAACTTCGTAGGTATCGGGATCAACGTAGAAAGTTAACGCCCCTGTACCACCTCCAACCGTTATTTCAGCCGAACCATCGCTCATACCTGTGCACGTGGGTGCGTCAAGAAGAATTTCAATAGCCAGCGGATCGGGTTGTGTAATGGCAAATTCGGCTGAGTCAAGACAACCGTTGGCATCGATAAGGAACAATTCGAATTCGCCTGCGCACAGACCATTTACCAGTCCGAAAGCGGGGCCTAGTATGCTATCTGGAGTAAGCAGGTATTGGTAGCTTGGCGTGCCGCCGGCAGGAGTAAACTGCAGTATTCCGTCGCAGATTCCGCCACACGAACATGCGATGGTGGAGTCGACGGTAAGCGTCAGTAGTTCTGGTTCTGTGATGGTGAAGTAGTTCGTTGCTGAGCAGTTGTTAGAGTCTAGTACGGTAAGGAAATAATCACCGGGGATTAGGTCCGTATAGGAGAAGATGCTATCAAAGGGTAGGTTTTCGGTGTCGTTGAGCGTTATCTCAAATGGCTCGGTTCCTCCAACCACATTTGAGGCCTCAACAGACCCATCTCCAAATGTGAAGCAACTGACATTTTCAGTAATAAAATTGAATTGCAGCGGAGCGGGCGTATTGACAAACGCTGATGCTGTTTGTTCGCATTCGTTCGAAGAAGTGATGGTGATGGTGTATTGGCCGGTGCACAAATCTGTAAATGTGACGTCAGAGCCGCTGCAGGGGGATGAGCAGGTGCTGGTTTCCGGTGAAATACTGTAGGTAAATCCTTCGGCACTGCCGGCCACTTCGAACAGTTGAAATTGTCCGTCGCATTGGGCGAAGCAGGTCACGTCGGTTATGTCGGAGAGGAATGTTATTGCCGTTGGTTCATCAACACTTATGCTGTCTGTTACAATACAGCCGGCGTTGTCTTCGATAACAACCTCATATGCACTTGCGCACAACGCGTCTAATGGAATGGTATTTCCAGCTAAATTGAACGTATTGATAGTGAAGGGGCCTGTGCCTCCCGTCGGAGATGTGTTTAGAATTCCATCGCAGAAGCTAAAACAGCTGGCATTGGTGACGAGCAATTCATAAGTAATTTCATCCGGCTCCGTTACCTCAAACTGCCCCGTTATGCTGCAGTTATTAGCGTCTGTGATTAACACGGTGTATGTGCCTTCATCCAGGTTTTCGAGGCTCACATCAAAAGGTGAAATCCCTTGTGTTTCGCTAAAGGTGTTGCCGTTCCATTCCCAATTGGCCGCCAGTTCACCCGAGCCGCCAAAGGCCGTCCCGAAAATAATACCGTCGTCGTCGCCAAAGCAATCGATGTTAGTGATTGCGGGGTCGAATACTAGTTCGGCTGGACAAGCGATAGAGGCCGTTGATACGATGATACAGTTGTTTTCATCTACTGCCGTGTAGGTGTAATTACCGCAAGAAATTCCGTCGACTGTTTGGTTACAGAAGAACTCAAGGCCCGCGGGGTTCACAATGCTGGTGTTACCTGTGCCTCCGGCGCATTGAAACTCTATCACACCCGCATTTTCGCCAAAGCAAAGTTCATCGGTGGTCACTACAGCGGTAAACTCAAAAGGTACTGGAAACGTAACGTTGAAATCGGCTGTAGTATCGCGGCAGCCGGCTTCGTCTTCCATGATGATGTAGAAATTTCCTTCAAGTAAATCGGTGATTTGCAAAACACCGTTTGGGTCGGTGTAGGTGGCCACTTCAAGATCATTGGTCGTGAAGAGCGTGTAATCAACCGCGCCGTTTCCACCCGAGTTGAGGTCGAGCAATGCCAACTCTCCATCGAAACATGGATTTGTAATAGCGGGCAGGTTGCTCATGGGTTCGTCGAGGCAGGGGTGAACAGCTTGGAAGCACACATTATTGGCTTCCAATCCAGGCACTCCGTTGGCATCGATGTATTGCAGGTTGACACACGCATCCATGTTGCCACAGGTGGTGAATTGACCGATCAACAC
>CAMBPD010000198.1 GCA_945869405.1 Chryseobacterium gleum
ATCGACTCTACCTACAGCGGAGTGCCTATTTCGAGCATCACCTTGAATGCTATTTCTTACAACGGAGGAACAGACATAAGCAACCTCGGTCTTGAATTGGCGTGTGACCCCGCAAATTGCACATTCACCGCCGGCGGTCAATTTTGTGGCACCATTGCAGGTATTCCCAACCAAGTAGGGGAGTTCCCGGTAAGCATTGATGTAACTGTTACCGCGACCTTGGCAGGCTTTCCTTTCCAGTTGCCCTATTCCTTTCCAGGCTACGTTTTCGTAGTAACAGATTGCGCAAACCCAAACAACGTAGATGAGGTGGAAGCTTCGTTTGAGTTGGGTGCGGTTTCCCCGAATCCTGCCAACCATCTGGCGAGAATTCCATTTGTATTGAACTCCAACGAGAAAGTTGAGCTTACCATGGTAAATATGGTTGGATCGCGTGTTATGAGCAAGACCATTGCAGGTAAGCGCGGAGAAAATACGTTGGCCCTAGATATTGCGGAACTTCCAGAGGGTATTTACCTCTACACATTGCAGAGTGGAAGCAAGAAGGCTACACGCAAACTGGTTATCCAACATTAAGGTTTTTACGATACTGTATAACTAAACCGTCCTGTGCATTAGGGACGGTTTTTTTTTGATGACGTTTGAAGTAACCATATTAGGGTGCGGCGCTGCGGCCCCCACAGGTAAGCACAGTCCTTCGGCTCAGGTGCTTAACATTCACGATAAATTGTTTTTGGTAGATTGCGGTGAGGGGGCACAAATGCAGATGCGCAGATTCAAGGTGAAGATGCAGCGCATCAACGAAGTCTTTATTAGCCACATGCATGGGGATCATTATTTGGGTCTCATGGGCTTCATTTCGAGTATGCATTTGCTGGGTCGAAAGACCAAACTGACGGTCTATGGTCCTGAAGAACTCAAACAGATTCTTGATTTGCAGCTCAAAGCTTCGCAGACGTACCTTGAGTATCCCCTAGAAGTTATCGCGACATCGCGCGAGGAAAAACAGTGTATTTTCGAGGATAAGTCGCTCAAGGTGTTTTCATTTCCAATGAAGCATCGTATTGATTGTTGTGGTTTTCTTTTCGAAGAAAAGGAGCGCAAGCCGAAGATCACGAAGGCTTCAATTGCTCGGTACGATTTAATTCCTAGCCAAATAATTCAGCTGAAGAATGGAAATGCGGTGACCTTGCAAAACGGCGAAACGTTGGATGCCAGTGTAGTTTGCGAAGACCCTGAGCCGCCAAAAACGTATGCCTACTGCTCAGACACTGCTTACAGTGAAAAGGTAATTGACGCTATCATGGGGTGTACCACGGTTTACCATGAGTCTACATTCTTGGAATCGGAAGTGGAGCGAGCAAAATCCACCTTTCACAGCACCGCTAAACAAGCAGCGACTGTGGCGAAGAGGGTAGGCGCAAAGCGACTAATACTCGGACATTTTAGTTCACGCTATGCAGGCGATGAGAACTTTAAAATAGAGGCGGAAACCATTTTTCCTGAAGCCTATCTTGCCAACGAAGGCAATGTATTTACGATTCACTAGGCTTAGATCATTTCCACTTGGCGAGCTACCTTTTGCAGTATCTCGAACACCGTTTCGGCCATCACATTTTCGCTATCCAATGTCGGATTGATCTCGGTAAACTCCAAACAACAGGTGCGTTCGTTTTGCAAAAGCTCTAAGATTAAGTCGGCGGCTTCGCGCTCGTTGATTCCACCCTTCACAGGAGTTCCTGTGCCACGGCTTACCGTTGGGTCCATGGAATCCACGTCGAAGCTTATGTAGATTCGGTCACAGTGGCTGAGGTATTTCAACAGCTCACGGCTCAACTTGGTGACCCCTGTTTTACGAACTTCATTGGTGGTGACCACCTTCACTTTATTCTTCTTTATAAGGGCTGCCTCTTGCTCTTCAAAATCGCGAAGGGTGATGTAAATAAGGTCGCGGTATTCAATTTTCGGAGAGATGTCGCCAACATTCTTGAGCATTTCCCACAATTCAATTACTTCGAAATCGATATCGTTGACTTTCTCTTCGATGTTGTCTTCGTTGAGTGCTGTCGAGAGAGGCATGCCATGCAAGTTACCGCTCGGCGTGGTGTAGGGGCTGTGCAGGTCGGCGTGTGCATCGATCCAAATCACTCCAAGGCGTGATTCTGGGTAGGCCATTTTGATTCCGGCTATTGTTCCACCCGCACTGCTGTGATCGCCGCTAATGAGCAACGGAAAGCGGCCGTCGCGCAGGGTATCGCGCACAGCAGCTCCTACACGCTCATACATCTTTAAAACGCTGCGTATGTGCCGGGCATAGCGGCTGCCGGGAGGCAAGTGCAACGCCTGGTTGTCATTCGGAATAACAATCGACTTATAGTTGCGGAAAAACTTGGAGCGAAAGTCGAGTGCTGCAATTTTAACGGCTTCAATACCGAGGCTTGCACCGCGCGTGCCGGCCCCAACCTCGCTGGGAACTTCTATAAGACGGATGTTCTTTTCTCGTTTGGTGGTCATGTGTCAAAGGTAAACTTTAAAAGACGACATCGAATACAAGAGTGTGTGAACTTTTCATTTCACCGGTGGTGAAGTGCAGTAATTTCGTGACTCACTAATAAAACGAGTATGAAGTCATTTTTAATTCTGGCATTGACGGCGCTTTCACTAGAGGTATTTGCTCAATCAGCTTGTGTGAATGGAATGGCAGGAGAATATCCTTGCCGCAATATGGACTTGATGAAGTTCATGACCTTGCAGGAATGGGGTTGCGACCCCAACGGTAATACCAACGATGTTTGGGGTTGGGTGAGTCCGGTTTCGGGCAAGGAATACGCTATTTTGGGTTGTGCCGATGTGGCGTCTTTCATTGATGTATCAGACCCCATAAACCCGGTGCTTATCGGAACGCTTCCTACTCATTCGGTAAATAGCCTATGGCGCGACGTAGAGACTCATGGCAACTGGCTCTATGTGGTGAGTGAAGCGTCGGGGCACGGTCTGCAGGTGTTCGACTTGTTGCAATTGGACGTAGTGTCAAATCCGCCTGTTGTATTCGCTGAGTCTGCGCATTATGGTGATTTTTCAAATGCACATACGGTGAATGTGGACCCTGTTTCGGGGTATGTCTACGCCTATGGAACCAACACTTATAGTGGCGGAGAGCACATCGTGGATGTTTCAGACCCACTCAACCCGGTGTTGGCTGGTGGCTATGATGGCAGCGGATACACCCACGATGGTTTTGCCTGGACCTATGATGGGCCTGATGCAAATTATACAGGCCGCGAAATTGTGATTGCCTGCAATGGCCGAGCGAACAGCGACAACGATAAACTTGTGTTTGTAGATGTGACCGATAAAACCGACTGTCAGTTAATTGGTGAATATGATTACAATGGCGAAGCGACAGTGGGATATTTCCACCAGGGTTGGGTTACCAAAAACAAGAAGTTCTTTTTAATGAATGATGAGTTGGATGAGAATGCATTGGGTGGAAATCAGCTACCCTATGGCACACGAACGCATATCTTCAACATTACTGACTTGGATAATGTGAGCTACGAAGGGTTTTATGAAGCTCCTAACTTGGCCATCGATCATAATTTGTATGCAGAGGATCAGTTTGTTTACGAAAGCAACTACCGAAGCGGAGTGCGCGTTCTTGACGCCATTAGAGTCGGCTCTTCTCTGCTGAGTGAGGTTGCATTTTTTGATTTGTATCCATCCAATGATAACGCTCAATATTCGGGCACGTGGAGTA
>CAMBPD010000199.1 GCA_945869405.1 Chryseobacterium gleum
ATTACAGTTGTTACCTGTGTAAAGTGCCATTGCACCATCGACCACACCTCCACCCTGAGCATCGAGAATTAGTATTCCATTAGCAGGCACTACGGCAGTGAACCAAACATCCGCGCCAGTGTAGTTTCCACATGCCGGGTTTGGAACAGCTGTGCTCGGAGTAGCCGCGAGGTTTGTGTATTGGGTGAAATTACAAGTCGTATTTACAGCCAGAGGAAGGGCGCCTGCACAATTATCATTTGACGGTTGCGCCCACGAAACGGAGCAACATCCGATCAAAAAGACCAGCGTAAAAAAAGAACGTGCTATGATATTGGCCGGGCGCAATCGTTACTTTTTAATCAGTTGAGGGGTTGTTCTTTAACCTGGCCATTAACATTCAGCACGAAGCGCAAAGCAGGAAGGTTTTCCCCCATGGCCATCGACTTGCGGTTATACTTCTCAGCCATGAAAGCTGCAGAATAAAGCGTGATGGTCGCTTCGCCATTTTCGAGTAAAAAGACATTGCTTTCATTCTCCTTGCGGAATTGATCGATGCGATCAAAATTCAAAAACGCCTTCTGGTATTTATGCAGATCGAAATCGGCCGACTTGACCTTGATTTCAAATCCTGATTTCGCGCACTGAGCGGTCAGGTCACCCTGGGTGGTTAAGCCTGTTTGAGCTGTTGATGAAACCCAACTGAAGAGCATCAGCACAAGACTTAGGAGAAACGAACGATTTATCATGTCTTGCGTGTCCGGCCTCGAACAATTGCAGTAGCGTATCAATGAACGTTCATGCAATAGAACAAAACGCAGAAGGTAATTTAGTTAACGTTAAATAATTCAGCAAACACCAAACACGACACATAGTGGTAGTTCAGAATTCGTCTAGGTAATTGCACGGTTAGGTGCTAGACAAATATAGACAAGATCATTAAAAATTGACACCAAGAGCAAATTCGATTAAAAAAAAGTATCAATCGTGATAGATGCCGTCAGCGACTACCGCGGGCAACACTGCTACAGTGGTTTGTTGGGGCTGGCCACAACCCAACGGGGTGAAGGTAACCGTGTAGGTGCCGGGGGTGCTAGCCGCGGGGTCGATAGTACCCGTGTCGGGGTCGAACGACAAACCCGCCGGCGTGTAACTGTAGGTGCCTCCAAGAGACCAAGTGTTCTGTGGTACATCTTGTCCTTCGGTCGAGCAATATGGACCTAAATAGCTCAGCACATAAGGGGTTGGGACTGTTACCGTAACAGTGCTCACAGCATTTCCCGCCCCACAAGGACCAGTACCATTGACCGTGTAAGTCGTGGTAGCCGATGGTGTTGCTATTACGGTAGCTCCGGTGGTTGCGCTCAACCCTACTGCCGGCGACCACGTATAGGAGTTACCTCCGTTGGCCGTGAGTGTAGCCGAAGCTCCCAGACAAATCGTGGGCGAATTGACCGTAATCGGGGTAAACGTGCTGCAACTAATGATAGCCGTTCCGAAAAAATTGAGGGGAACAGAAGTCGTCTGCGAACTGAAGTTGGAAAGACATATCAGAAAACGCTGACCACACGTGACATTTATTTCAGGCTCAAAATTACCCGACTGTCCTAGTGCAGGCAATGGAGTGGCCAATCCTGTGTAGCTTTCACAGAAGGCGTTCCAGTTGCACCGAATCGGTGGAAACTGATCAGCAAGAATTTGATCACACGTCGTTGTGCCATTGTATGGCCACATAATCCAGTCCAAACAACCAAAACCTCCCGCAGCACCAAAAGAAAATTCTAGTGTTCCAGAACTGGCTATGTTTACAATCATCCATGTGCTGTTTAACTCTCCACTCAGAAGACACCCTGCATTGGATGACGCAGGATTAGTCGAAGGATTCGAAATCGATCCCGCGACAAACTCTACCACATTACCGGATCCATTTGGGTCAATTTGAAAAGACGAATTAGTACAAATATTCACTGCATTGGCACAATCACTTGCTACCACAACCCCGGGTGGCGTTGAAGCACACGTTACAGCGATGTTAAATGCCGATTCCGAGCTAAATCCTGCAACGAAAATATAATAATTCAAACCTACTGTAGTGTTCCATGAAATGGATGCCGAAGTACTTCCAATACATGCAGGCCCCGAGTCATCGACACCACCGACACAGTTTATCGCGTTGCAACTCGCACCTGAATAAACCTGTATCCAGCTATCCCAAATGGTAGCGCACAACGATGCCGTTACTGTCTGGCCGTTTCCGGCGAAAACATACCAAACACCGGGGTTAAAATTGTTACCACTGCAGTTATTCGCCCCCCCCTCTGCAGTGCCTGTATTGGTTGCATTAATCGTCGAACCGGCCAAGGTCTGTCCGCATGCAATTGGCTGGGCGCTGCAGATTAAATCATTGGCGGGCGCTTGCAAGGGGGCACACGCCGCACACCTCCACCGTACAGTGTGCGAAGAGGTATTCGTGCCGCAATTAGGTGTATGCAAATAAACCCGCACTGCGCCGGTAAATGGAGCCGTCCAGAGAATTTTGGGTTGCAGTCCGCATACATTATCACTGAAGCATAGAATCGCATTGGAGAGGTCATCGACCAAGGTTAGGAGCATGTCGGGCGTTGGATTAACGGCCCCATCTGCCGCGCACAACGACCATTCGTATTGATTGCCGGCCACAACGTTGTAACGATTAAATTCACCTGCATAGGTTATGGCTAATGAATTTACGAAGGTTCCACTCGTAGTGGTTTGATTAGCGCCATAAGGTATTCCAACATTACAACCTCCCGGCAAACATTGGCCCGGTTGAGCCAACCCCTGATTATTCATAGTCAAAAACAAGAAGAGCGTTACAAACGCAGCGTTACAGAGCGTTTGTGAAAGCTGCCTGCTCTTAATAACAAACAATATTTGGCTGTTTAACACGGACATTGAAGCATGCCTGGAACAAGCACTTTGTTTTAGGTAAGGTGCTCGAAAGTAAACAGAATCTGATAAGTTACCAAGAAAACGCAGCGACTATGATACCGCATGCATCACCACGCCAGCACACACCGCCACATTCAACGAGTGCTTGGTGCCATGCTGCTGAATCTCCAAAGCGCCGTGGCAAGAGTCGATAACCGACTGGTCGACGCCGTCCACTTCATTTCCCAAGACAAAGGCATAGGTTACTCCGGGGTCTCGCTCGAATTCATTGAGAAAAACACTGTTCTCCGTTTGCTCCACCGCATACACCTTCACACCTTCAACTTTCAACTTTTCAACTTTTTCCAGCGTAACCGATGCATGCTCCCACTCCACTGTTTCGGTCGACCCCAACGCGCTCTTCAACACTTCCCTATTCGGCGGTGTGGGCGTAATACCACAACAAATAATTTTCTCAATGTTGAACGCATCGGCACTGCGGAAAATACTTCCCACATTCAACCCACTGCGCACGTTGTCGAGTATAATAATCACAGGAAACTTTTCGCGCGCACGAAACTCGTCGGCGCTGAGGCGGTTGAGCTCGGAGGTGGTGAGTTTGCGATGGGACATCTGCAGTTCGATTTTATGTGTTATCGTAAAAAAACAGAAGGTGATGGACGCGCTGCAGCGCTTACTGACGCGGGGTGTCACCAAGGACACTTGTGACTACTTAGTGCAGGTTTAGTACAAACGGCAACCTCGCCTGCACTCCTTGCCAGCTAGTGGCTTCTTTCACCTGCTTATAAATGCGGTTTTGTTCGCCGAGT
>CAMBPD010000200.1 GCA_945869405.1 Chryseobacterium gleum
GAGCTACCACACTAGACTTCTGTCTTCACCCTCAGGTGAGGACGCACTGCTGCGCGTCCACCTAGACAAGAGTCCAACACTCAGCACTAACATGCAAGACCTCGAGAGGACGAGGGTAAGGACGCACTGCTGTGGGTCCACCCAGACAAGAGTCCAACACTCCGTTCTCACATGCAAGACATCGAGAGGACGAGGGTAAGGACGCACTGCTGTGGGTCCCAACGCCCAAATGCTAAAACGAGTTAGTTCTTTAATTGTGCATGGACACGCAGCAGCGCGTCCCAACTCTAAATTTGGCAGGGATTCGGTCTTTTTTTCAGGAAGTCATCAGCTGCGAAAGCAACCCCCGCCACCTCTCCGGCACCTCCATCGTCCTGCGCTCCTCATAGTCGAAGCACACAAGCACCGAAGCACCCTGTGCGCATAGATCTTCGCCGCGCATATAGCGGTAA
This sequence comes from Chryseobacterium gleum, assembly GCA_945869405.1. Lineage (GTDB taxonomy): Bacteria > Bacteroidota > Bacteroidia > Flavobacteriales_D > Sanyastnellaceae > JAIBBG01. The sequence continues at coordinate 453 of CAMBPD010000200.1, forward strand.
CCGAGCGTGTAGCTCTTATTGCCTATGTGCTTGCAATGGATGTGAATGTCGACTTGGTCGTTGAAATGAATAGGCTGCAAGTAATCCATTTCATTGCGCGCAACTAAAATCCCCTGCTTGTTCCAGTTCCACTCATCCCCCACGAGCTGGTGAAAGAAATAAATGCGCGCTTGCTCAGCGTAGGTAAAAAAAGTGGCATTGTTCACATGCCCCATTACGTCGATATCAGAAAATCGAATGTCGATTCGATACGGTTTCAGTTCCATGCTATTCTACTTCGATCACGAGTCCTTTCAAGTATTCTCCTTCTGGGTGATAAATACTCACCGGATGGTCGGCCGGCTGGTGCAATTGGTGCAGCACACGCACCTTTCGTCCTGCCTGAATGCTAGCGGCCATAATAGAATCGCGGAAGAGTTTTTTGTCGACCACCTGAGAACACGAAAACGTGAAGATGATACCTCCGGGTTTTATCTGTTTGATAGCCGCCTCGTTGATGCGGATGTAGCCTTGCACCGCCTTATGACGTGCGCTGAGGTGTTTGGCAAATGCCGGGGGGTCGAGCACGATGATGTCGTAGTCTTCCTTCAACTGCTTCATGTATTCCACTGCATCGGCTTTGATAACATCGTGCACGGGCGATTCAAATCCGTTGAGTTTAGCATTTACCACTGCCAAATCGAGCGCTTTCTGACTGCTATCGAGGCTATGTACGAGCGTTGCTCCTGCCTTGAGTGCGTTCACCGAAAACCCTCCGGTGTAGCAAAACGTATTGAGCACCTTTTTGCCGTTGGCAAACTCACCGAGCAATTTTCTGTTCTCGCGCTGGTCGATAAAGAAGCCCGTTTTTTGTCCGCCTTCCCAATCCACATCAAACGCACATCCATGCTCTTTGCATGAGGGCGATTGCTTGTTGCCTACCAGGTATTCGCCCTGCGTGCCGGTGCCCTTTCCTCCTACCTTCTCGTCGCCTCGGTCATAGACAGCGCTGATTTTATTACCATATATTTTCACAATAGCATCGGCAATGATTTGACGCTGTTCGAACATGCCCGCGCTGTGGGTTTGAATCACTGCAGTGTTGCCATAGATGTCGACGATGAGACCCGGCAGGCCATCGCCTTCGCCGTGTATCAACCGATAAATCGTTGTGTTGGCATTATCCGTAAAACCCAGCAACTCTCTTAGGCGATAGGCATTGCTTATTTTTTCCACCCAGAAATCGGTGCTACCATCGAAACCGTCGAAAGAAAAAATGCGCACCGAAATGGAGCCTTCTGCACAGTGACCGGTAGCGAGGTACGCCCCTTTGCTATCACAAACTTCAACGATGTCGCCGTTGTGAGCAGCACCTTCTGTTTTTTGAATAGCGCCGCTAAACACCCACGGATGAAATCGCTTCAGCGATTGCTCTTTACCGGGCTTGAGAATGATTTTGGATAATGTCATGGTGGCAAAGGTACCGCATGCAGAGGGTTAAGTAGCGAATGAAGTATAACTCAAACAACCAATGGCATTTATAACAGCCGTGCACAAAATTATCGTTGATATTCAGTTTCGAATTACAAATAATCCATATGTCGAAACATTAATTACTTTAACTCTCATCTATCCACTGATTGTATTTAATCCCGAAGGCAGCGAACTGACAGCCCATCTTGCTTGTCGTTGCTGCAGCGGGCGCAACCGTTAAAGAGATCAAACAGATTGAAATTCAATGTGCTTGAATCATTATCTTCAGACGAACTCCACCACAAACCATCAGTGCCATCATTAGAGAATTCACAGGTGCGCCATCCACCGGGCTCACCGGTAAAACCATATGAATTCTTACCGCCGCCATTTTCCCCCCAACCCAATCTGCCCTTGAGAGCTAATCCGGCGAGGTCCTCTCCACCTACATTTTCGATTAATTGCGTCCACTCTGCATCACTCGGAATATGCCAACCTTCAGGTGCAAGACCGCGAGGATCGATTACAGCATACCAATTATAAAGCTTTCCGTAAATCTTCCCTTTCAACTCGAGGTTATCAAAATAACACCAAGCAGGTTGCTGTTGTATGCCCGCATTCATCCATTCTTGCTCCGTGCGTGCTTCACTTATCGGATCTCCATTTCGAAAATGATCAACATCCAAATTACGTGTCATCCAGGTTTGGTGACCAATTTTCACTTCGGTTATTGTCGGTGATTCTTCAACAACAACAGGCGTTGGATCAACTACAGAACGCACATCGGATTTCAACTTTCCCAATTTCAATTGAAGATAATATTCCTCATTCTCCTTTAACGACTTGAACTGCTCATTAGTTAATATAATAGCACCACTTTCATCAAATTCCTTGTATAAATGACTGACATCTACAATTGTTATTGCATGCAAATTGTTGCATTTCGTACATGTATCAATTTGAACTTTTAAGTCGCCATTGAGAACCGGTCTACTTTTCACTAACCTGTCTACATCAAAATTATTTGTTTTTTCAAACTTCCTAAAAGCGAACCAATCATATCGCATTTCAAACTTCAATTCCTCTGCCCATTCATTGCAAGCTTCACAAAAAACTTGCTTACCATTCACACTGTATCCAATAAAAAAACTGAGCAAAACTACAAATGCGTCAAAAGCAAAAACTTCAAATGCGTCAAAAACTTCAGTTAATGAAACATCCATTCCTTGATTTACAAGCAAAATATAACTCCAATACTTCCAACCCGCATAAAGCACTAATGCTCCTTGAATAACTCCAAAAAACAGACTCCAAAATGAACTTCTGCATTTTGAAATAAAGCAAAACAACCCGAAAATTAAATTGAGCCCAACTAAATACAATATATAATCGAATATTTGTAAATATTCAGAATATTTATTGACGTTTTCAATTGACACATAATAATAGAAACGAGAATGCAAAAAAACCAATAATACTGAACAGATTAAACAAACTAAACCAACACTGAGTGTATTGCTTCCAATCCTGCCGGATTTCGTATACTCTATGTTCATGCGAAAATTTAGATTAAATGTCTATTGCAAATTTACATCACACCTATCCAAAACGTTTTGAATTGAGATATTCAAGTCTGTATTGGCGCGGTGTTGAGAAGCTAATTTAGCCATTTTCCATTTCTAACCCCCTCCTCTAAAATAATTTCATTTGGAATTCATATTTCGGAGGGGACAAATCGTCCAAAAAGGGTTTATCGAGCCAAAGTTGTAGATCGATTTTGACGAAGAGATTGATTCGAAT
>CAMBPD010000201.1 GCA_945869405.1 Chryseobacterium gleum
AATTTTCTTTTCTTTCTCATCCATCGATCGACCAGTCATTTTTTCTACACCCGTGATAAGCTGGCGAGACTGCATTTCCTGGAAACGCTTTTCTAGGCGACCGAAGTTAACGTGAGAGAGATTCTTCAACCATTCAAAGTAGGAAACAGTCACACCGCCGGCGTTCAAATACAAATCGGGTATGATCATGATGCCACGCTTATTTAAAATGTCTTCAGCACTTTTTGAAACCGGACCATTGGCACCTTCACCGATTATTTTGGCTTTGATGCGGGGAGCGTTCTCTTCCGTTATTTGGTTCTCAAGCGCAGCGGGAATCAACACATCACATTCCATTTCGAGCAGCTCCGCAGAGCGCTCGAAGTTTTTGGCTCCTGCAAAATTCAGAATGGATCCAGTGGCCTTGCGGTGTTTGAATACTTCCTCAACGTCTAGTCCATTTTCATTGTAAACGCCACCTTCGTATTCTGCAATACCGGTAACAATGGCTCCTCCCTCAATACAGGATTTTGCTGCATAAAATCCGACATTGCCAAGGCCTTGAACAATTACACGCTTGCCTTCTATACCAGCGGTTAGCCCCAGTGCTTTCATGTCGTCGGTATGGCTCATTGCCTCGCGAATGCCGAAGAAAATACCTTGACCGGTAGCCTCCGTGCGACCAGCAATGCCCCCTTGTGATACGGGTTTTCCTGTAACGCAACCTAGAGCATTGATGTCATCGAACTTAAATGTGGCATACGTATCGGCAATCCATGCCATCTCGCGCGGTCCGCTTCCATAGTCAGGGGCCGGCACGTCGACGGCAGGACCAATCATGTTTTTCTTGATGAGTTCGGTCGTGTATCGGCGAGTAAGTCGCTCGAGCTGAGAAACGGTGAGCGTTGATGGTTTTACTTTAATTCCACCTTTCGCCCCGCCAAACGGAACATCCACCGCAGCGCACTTGAACGTCATAAGTGTAGCCAGTGCTTTCACCTCATCTTCATCAACCATTTCGCTGTAGCGAATCCCCCCCTTGGTTGGTGTGGTGTGGTGGCTGTGCTGAACTCGTATTCCCTCGAATACTTCAATCTTGCCATTAACCTCTAGGGGGAAATAGAACTTATAGACGCTGTTGCATACTCTAATTTGATTCAGCAGACCTTCATCAAACGTTGTGAAAGCTGCCGCTTTATCGAAATACGAGAGCACATCATTGTAAAAATGTGCTCCAACACTTTTGTGATTCATAAAATCATTGTTTATTGATCGCCAAAAGTATCGGATGTCATTAACCGAAAAACATGTTCGGTAGTATTTGTAACTAAAAGTCCAGTGTTGAAAATGTAATTGTTGATTTGTAATGCGTTAGTTATATAAACGACGTTTGTATCTATGAAATATTTAGTTTTCTTTCTTCTGCTCGGCGGAGCTCTGCAGGCCCAGGTATCAATGCCATCCTATTCTCAACATCAGTGGAATCAATTGATGGTGATGGCAGATAAGCCCGATGAGCGCAATTCGGTTGTGTGCGCTAGTTTACCAATCAATGAATTGAATGGCGTGCTGTATGTGTCGCTAATAGGTAAGGTGCACGCAACACCCAATTGGACTCGATTTCAGTCGCTGGGGGTATTGCGAGGAGCAATGGTAGGGACTATTTGTACCCTGAAAATACCCGTTGACGCGGTGGATGAAATTGAACTTAGTGATGTTTTTAGTCTCGTGGAAATCCCTTCGAAGGTGTCGCCGCATCTCGATCGTGCGCGCTACGATGTGGGTGTTGATAGCGTGTATTTCGGTGCTGGCTTGCCTGAAGGGTTCGATGGTGAAAATGTTCTCATCGGCATAACAGATTGGGGATTCGACTATACTCACCCGATGTTCTACGATACGCTGCTGCAACAAACACGGATTGTTGCCGCTTGGGATCAGTTCAAGAACTCGGGTCCGCACCCTGCTGATTTTGCGTATGGTGCTGAGTATATAGGTGCCGATGAATTGCTCGCAGCACAAGTCGATACGGCGAATATTTACAGCTACTATACCCATGGAAGTCACGTGGCCGGCATTGCTGCAGGCGGTGGTGCAGGTATTCAGTTTAGAGGTATGGCACCTGCTGCCGGATTGATATTCACTACCTTTTTGATTGATGCAGCATCGGTTATAGAAGGTTTTCAATGGATGCAACAAATTGCACAGACACAAGGAAAGCGTTTGGTCATCAATATGAGTTGGGGATTGACTTATATGGGAACACTCGACGGCACTTCGTTGCTTTCACAAGCGATAGATCAAATGAGTGATGAGGGAGTGGTGTTCGTGGCTTCTGCCGGAAACAATGGCGACAATGATCACCACATCAAACACACGTTCAGCAATTCACAGTTTCAGACACGGGTGAATTTCGATGCACAAACACCGGAGCCTAACAATTGGGGGCAATCGATCACCATGTGGGGCGAACCCAACCAGTCGTTTTGGTCGCGTGTGCAGGTATACAATAGCCTCAATACACTGGTTGCAGAGTCTTCAATCCATAACACGGCGAACATGCCAGTCTATTTTGATTCTCTCATGGTAGTCGGAAGCGATACTGTCTTTTTCAATCTCACTACAGATGCAGCCTACCCAACCAACGCTCGCCCACACATGCGCTTGCGGGTGAGAAACAGCAGCAATACACTGCGTATTGTGCTTAATTCCGGAGCCGAATCGGGAATTGTCCACTATTGGAATATGATTGAACTTATGACGGGAGTCGGCAACTGGGGCATACCATTTACATCGTTTGGCACCAGCGCTGTGAGCGGCGACTCGTACTACAGTATTGCCGAGCCAACATGTGCCAGTTCTTGCATCAGTGTGGCTGCCTATTCTTCTCGTTACTTGAGTCAGTTTGGAAATCCAACCGGTGGTGGTGTAGCATCGTTTACCAGCTACGGGCCGCTGCTCAATGAGGTTCAAAAGCCCGACATCGCAGGACCAGGGGTGAATGTGAGTTCTTCTATCTCTTCCTTTACCGATGCTAGTTACAATGCTGTTGATGAGGTTGTCTTCAACGGGATAAATTATGATTTTGCACGTTTCTCGGGTACTTCCATGTCGTCGCCATGCGTTGCAGGCATAGCGGCGCTCGTTCTCGATGCTAATCCATTGCTTACACCGAATCAGGTAAAAGAGATTCTCATGACAACAGCTCGCACAGATGAATTCACCGGCCCCATCAATCCTCCGGGTGATGCGCGTTGGGGGATGGGAAAGGTTGATGCCTATGCAGCTGTGCAGATGGCTCTTCAGACTGAAGGACTGAGCACAGGTGTTGTTCAGTCAAAGGATGTATCGATCTATCCCAATCCGGCATCCAATGAAATTTTTATTCGTATCCCTTCCAACGAACAACCGTCAACTGTCACTCTCTTTAGCATGAGTGGTCAGCAATTCAATTTACCCATCATCATGGGACGTGTGGACGTGTCGACGCTTGCGAGTGGAGCTTATGTGCTGCGTGTTCAAACGGAGTGCGGTGTTGCGCAGGCGAGGGTAGTGGTGGAGTAGTGGCGAGGTGCGAGGCGCGAATGAAGAAATTTATCACGGAATTTCTTGATTCTATATTTTTATTTTGAGCTTAATGAGATAGCATGAGTGCATAAATGAAAAGGATGGGTTTTCTCCATTCTCCAAATATCGATTTAAGATTATTGGATTAGAAACAGAAT
>CAMBPD010000202.1 GCA_945869405.1 Chryseobacterium gleum
ACAAGGGTCTATACAAATTTTTTTTTCTGAAAGCGCAGGATAGTAGCCTAGTCTGTTGATTTCCATAATTGAAAATGGCTTTCACATCAACAGTTTTTCTCGGCTGAGCCGAGACCGCATCGGCCACTCTGCATCTGGAATTGCGGGAAATACTGCACTGACAAGGGTCTATACAAATTTTTTTTTCTGAAAGCGCAGGATAGTAGCCTAGTCTGTTGATTTCCATAATTGAAAATGGCTTTCACATCAACAGTTTTTCTCGGCTGAGCCGAGACCGCAATCGACCGCTCTGCCAACTCTCCGCGGAGAAAACACTGGGGTGATAAGGGTCTATACAAATTTTTTTGGATTGTAATTGGACGAGCTGAAGGGGGGGGATTTTCAAATGGAGAGTAGCCAAGGACGAAGGACGAAGGTGGAACTCTATGTCTACTGCCTTTCTCCATTCTTCTGACTTAAATCACCCCGAAGCCAAAACCTGCGGTTTTCTTGCGTATCTTTTCCTCATGGGCTTTAGCCTTTCAGAAACGACTATTGCCATGAAACTCAGATTACATTTTCCTTTGACATAACTTAAACTGCCTTTATGGGAGAATTGGATCATCAATATCATGCTGAAAGCGAGCCTCCTCGCTCAAAATCGATCGACCTGATCGAGGAAAAGGGCAGGGAACTGCACTTGATCCTGATCTACCTCGTTGCCGCATACTCGGTGGCTTATTGCATCGTCAACTGGCTGATTGGCCAAACTACACAGGCCTATATTACAGCGTTCGTTGTTCCATCGATTTTCATCACGTGGCTGCTCAATAAAAGGGGCTTCTACTACTACTCAAAACTTTGGAATGGCATTCAAATTAACGTGATCGTATCAATTCTGGCTCTTACCACAGGACCAGACACCTATATCTCGGCGTTCTTCATTCCTATTATTGTAGGTAACCTGGTTACCCTGCAGGGGCGTGAACGCGCCACGGGCTATCTGCTCTCTGCCATGAGCATCTCACTCATGGCTTTCTCGCTCGTAACCGATATCCGCATTTTTGACGTGACCATTCTCAATGAGGATTCGCTGCGTGTTGAGCGCATTGCCAACATGCTCGGAGTAGGCATTATTTCGGCGTTGGAGGTAATCTACATTTTACGCACCAGCAACGAAATTCAAAATCTGCTGGTTTCCCAAACAACCCGCCTTGATGAGCGCAATTCGCAAATGGTGGCTGCTCTTTACACGCGCGATAAAATGATGTCGATGCTTTCACATGATCTCCGTTCGCCCATTGCTTCCATCCATGCAGGCATGGAGCTCTTTGAAACGGGAACGGTCGACAGGGAGATGCAGGCTAAACTCTACTCCCAAATGAAAATCCGCACCAGACAAACTCTTGATCTGATGGATAAGCTGCTGCTTTGGTCGCGCAGTCAAACAAGCTCAATCATATTCAGAGAGGAATCGATTGCTTTGTCGCAAATTGAGCAGTTCGTTCAGTCGGTGTGTTACCTGTTTGAAAATGAAAAACGGATTCAATTCAACTATCAATTCGATACACCCCCGGGAGCAATGCTGAAGGGAGACCGCGATATGATTGAGGCTATTTTACGCAATCTTATTTCAAATGCCATCAAGTTTACAGCTGCCGGCGGTACGATAACGATAGCTGCTAAAGATCTTAACCGAGGTTGGTTGCTCAGTGTATCGGATACAGGAACGGGAATGACTCGCGAGGAAGTCGAAAAAATATCAGGTGGGGTGTCGTTTACTACTGCCGGAACTGAGCGCGAGAAGGGACATGGATTGGGCATGCAGTTGGTGCAGGATTTCATTCTCAAGCACCATTCCTACCTTCGCATTGATTCTGCGCCTAATAGGGGCACAATGTTCTCTTTTGAATTGCCAAAAGCATAGGTACGCTGCGGACACATGACCCATAATCGTTTACACGCTTCTGCGGTAACGGATGGATTTCGCCCATTTCAACGCGGGTTTTTCCATGATGCGGTAGAACACGAATGCAAACAAAACGGCTGCAATTTGTATGCTGGCAAATACAGCGGCATTGCCCCATGCGGTTTTCAAAATACCCCCCAATAAAAAACAAAGCACACTGATGATGGGCCAGTGCATAAGATAGAGAGAATAAGAAACCTCACCTATTTTGCCCAGCCAACTCCATCCGTGGCGAGTGAACCGTATAAGCAGAGTGGTAGATAACGCCGTTAATGCAATGCGAAATCCAAGCGCGTGAAGCACGCCTGTTAAATAGGCGCATACAGCTGCACAGCCAACTATTCCAATCCAAAATTCTTGCTCTGAAATACGGTTCTTGTATTTCATGAATAAATAATAACCCATTAGAAATACGGGTAAATGAAAAGGAAGATTCGCCTTTACAGCATAGCCTTCAAGCGCTATTGAGGTAAAGGAAATGGCCAATAGAAGCGCAACGGCCATACTCCTTTTTATTAAGGAGGATGAAGTGAGAATAGGGAAGGCCAGCGCTATGTAAATATAATATTGCATTTCTACGAAGAGGGTCCAATAAATTCCGTTTACCCAAGGCAAATCGAAAAATGGTGCCGTGAGCGTGGCACTTGCCGCCAGCAGCTGCCAACCGCTATGCTCTGCCGTGTTGAGCATGGCCCAAGACGTAAGAACCACTATACAAACAGAAACAATAAGTGGTGGCTGCAGCCTGACGATACGCTTGCCCATAAAAACAAAGAAGTCGGAGAGTCGATAGCCCATCTTTTCCATCGACCAAGGCATTACCATACCACTGATGACGAAGAATACATAAACACCCTCTTGGCCGATGTCGAGTATTGCTGAGACATCCGGAAAGAAAGGAGTTAAGAGAAAAGCACTGTGAGACAAGCAAACCATCATAGCGGCAACCGCACGCAAACTATCTAGAATACTTAGCGAATCGCTTGGTGATGCGGGTTGCTGATGCACGGAGATTCTAATCAATTATTGAATGCCAGCAGGGTCATCCAGGCTTCGGTAATCTTTTTTTCGGTAACTAGCTCCTTGGCCTTGTGATGCAGTTGCTGTTCCAGTTCTGTGGCCCTGCCTTCGTATTCCATGAACATATCCGCAAGCTCCGTGAGCTTGTATTCGTTTACTTCTGTTTCGTTTGGCAACGATTCCACGCCTGCGAGTTGAGCGAGTTCATTGCCGGTAAGCACTTGCGAAGTGCGCACATCATCGGGCATCTTATCGAAGCCGATTCCAACCTGCGTCATGGGTTGTGGCAATTGAAACAGCCCTTTGTTGGCACGGGTGTAGAAATGTCCGCCCATGCGCGCAACCTGATCTATTTTCACCGGAGAAATACGTCCATCTTCGTCCAAAATATCTTCCGAGACGTGTATGCGCACAACCTCACAGATAACCAAATTGCCTGCACCGCCCTGTGTGCCGAGGGCTACCACATCATTAATTTTACACTCAAACTGCACAGGAGCTTCCTTCACGCGAAACGGACGAACGACCTCTGATGCGATAGGAGTGAGGCCCGACTTCTCGAACTCACTAACTCCCTCAGGATAATCGGTACTAGCCAAAGACATTTGCTCCACCATAGCGTAGTTGACGATGTTGATGACACACTCCCGCGTGACCATCGCATTTTCGAGGGTGTGCTTGATTGTGTTGTCGCGTCCGCGGCGGGCGGGTGAAAAAATGAGTAT
>CAMBPD010000203.1 GCA_945869405.1 Chryseobacterium gleum
ATGATGACACAGTAGTTCTTGTTATTCATGGTTTTCCTTATAGCCTTGATGGTTGAAAATCAAGGGGCGCAAAAATAAGGCGTATTCCTAATTAAGGATTTATTTACTGGTCAAGGATAAAAAAAGCTCTAAACACGGAGGGCACGGAGGACACGGAGAAAAAATCCTTTGCTGTTTTTCTGGGCTTTTGCGGTGAAAAATTTAAACACAGAGGGCACAGAGGGCACGGAGAAAAAATTCCTTTGCTGTTTTTCTGGGCCTTTGCGGTGAAAAATTTAAACACAGAGGGCACAGAGGGCACGGAGAAAAAATTCCTTTGCGTCCCCTTTGCGTGAGCTCCCTTTGCGTGAACTCCCTTTGCGTCCCCTTTGCGTCCCCTTTGCGTCCCCTTTGCGGTTAAAAAAAATCAACTCAATTTTGCCAACGCCACCCGCAAGCTTTCAATCGACTCGCGCAAATCGGCCACCGTTACAGTGCCTATCGACAAGCGATACCACATACTTTCCTTCGATGCTCCGAATGCACTGAATGGCACAACCGCCAGTTTAGCTTCGTTGAGCAGGTATTGGGTAATGTGCGTCGTCGATTCGATGAGCGTACCATCGGACGTTGTTTTGCCTTTCAGGTCGAACTTTACAGTGAGGTAAATCGCAGCCATCGGTGCAATGGCATCGACCGGAAAACCTTCCGACTTCAGCTGCTGAACACCTCGATAGAAACCATCAAGACGCTGCACTACTTCCGATTTGAACGAAGTTAAAAAGGCATCAACTGCTGCAGTATTAGCGAGGTACTTCGCAGTTGCTACCTGCTCGGCTTTTGGCGCCCATGCACCTACATGCCCAAGAATGCTCTTCATTTTATCAATGACTTTGCGCGGGCCAAAGGCCCAACCAACACGCACACCTGTTGCTGCAAGACTCTTGGAAATACCGTCAACAAAAATGGTAAACGGTCGCAATTCCGGACGCAGTGCCACAGGGTCGTAATGCTTTGCGTCGCCGTGGCAAAGCACAGCATATATTTGATCGTACATGAGGTAGAGCGGCTTCTCGCTGGGACCTCTGCGCTTATTCTCCTCTACCACCAAGTCACAAATCGCTTCGAGTTGCTCCTTGGAAAAAACAGTTCCCGTTGGGTTCAAAGGGGAGCATAAAGCCAACAATGTAGCATCGGCTAAATGCGGTCTCAACTCATCGGCAGTGGGAAGGAAATTATTCTCTGGTTTCGCTTCAACAAACACTTGTGTTGCGTGCGAGAGGTGGGTGTAATGATTGTTGTTCCAACTGGGAACAGGAAAAACAACTTTGTCTCCGGGATCAACTACTGCCTGGAAAATAGCGTAAATGATGGGACGCGCCCCGCCGGCAATTAGGATTTCGTCAGCAGCATATTCAAGTGATTGTTGCGTGAGAATACTATGAGCAACGACCTTGCGTAAATCTGCGATTCCATCCGCCGGCGGATAGTTGGTCTCATCGTTCATATAAGCGTCGATGATGGCTTGTTTCAACTCTGCCGGTATGGGGAAAATCTTGGGATCAAAATCGCCAATCGTGAAGTTGTAAATCTTCTCTCCCTTGGCCATTAGTTCGCGAATCTCGCCGGCAAGTTTGATGATTTCCGAGCCGATAAGATTTTCGGCCATGTGCGACACCCTGTAGTTCGTGGGTGATGCTGTGTTGCTCATAAACGTGTGAATAGAAGTTTGTTTCGCGAATGTATCACAGGGTGAACTCTAACATGAGTGAAGTTATTACGATTGTTTTCACAATCACGAAGAGCGATGAATGGAAGATAGGACACGAATGCACGAATGGAATGAGTATAAGATTCGTGCACTCGTGACACTACATTCATTCGAGGTTTGGTGGCAGAGCGGAGTCGAGGCTACTCCATTGGGAATAGAAAATCGTTGTGCGGAAAACGGGTAATGTGAATCTGGCGAGCGCGCTCGTAAAGCATATCGCGCAACTCTTCGAGGTTTTGTTTTTTAACTGCGGAAATGAACACCACGTCTGAATCTTGAAGCCTCGACATCCATGTACGCTGCAGCTCCTCTAGGGTAATATTCTCTCGCAGCATAGGTGTGAGGTCGTCTTCGTCTTTGGCAACGTGCTTAAATGCATCAATCTTGTTGAAGATCACCATGATGGGTTTATCACCGACACCTATTTCACGGAGAGTCGCGTTAACCACATTGAAATGGTCTTCAAACTGCGGGTGCGAAATATCGACCACATGCAGCAGAAGGTCGGCCTCGCGTGTTTCATCGAGGGTGCTTTTGAACGACTCAATCAGTTGATGTGGCAGTTTTCGAATGAACCCGACCGTATCAGTAAGCAAAAAGGGCAGGTTTTGGACGACTACTTTTCTCACCGTCGTGTCTAGTGTTGCAAACAACTTGTTTTCGGCAAACACATCGCTCTTCGAAAGCATATTCATTATGGTGCTCTTGCCCACATTGGTGTATCCTACCAGCGCCACACGAACCAACGCCCCACGGTTGCCGCGCTGTGTCGCCATTTGCCTATCGATCTCCTTTAGCTGTTCCTTTAGCAAAGCAATTCGGTCGCGCACAATTCGACGATCGGTTTCAATCTCTTGCTCGCCAGGCCCTCTCATACCAATTCCGCCTCGCTGCTTTTCAAGGTGAGACCACATGCGGGTAAGACGTGGCAAGAGGTATTCGTATTGCGCCAACTCTACTTGTTTCTTGGCATGTGCTGTTCTCGCGCGACTTGCGAAGATGTCGAGTATGAGATTGTTACGGTCCAGAATTTTCACATTCAATTCCTTGAACGTTGCCTCTAGATTTCGCAGCTGCGAGGGTGCCAATTCATCATCAAAAATGATCAGCGTAGGTTTGTATTGAACCACGTAGTCTTTCAACTCCTGCAGCTTACCGCTACCTACAAATGTGCGTGTGTCGGGCCTTTCGAGGTTTTGAGTAAACCTCTTTAGACAGCGTGCATTGGCGGTCTCGGCCAAGAAAGACAACTCATCGAGATACTCAGCGAGTTGTTCGCGTGTTTGATGTTGAGTAACAATCCCGACCAATACGCAGGTCTCCTGCTCTTTGGTAGTAGAAATTAATTTGTTCTTTTTTTCAATCAAAATTCTAATCAGCTATCAATGCGCCTAGCGCAAGGTCAATACATATTCTGCCAACGCATCCATTTGCTCCTCAGTGAGCACCTCTTTGTGTGGTGGCATGGAGCCCCTTCCTTCAGCAATGCGTTGATAAACTTCGTTCTTCGGCAATACGCTTTGCGTCAAATTTTTAGCCCCTGCAAATTGCTGAGCACCGTCATGGCCGTGACACAACGCACATTTAACATCGTAGAGTTTTTTCACCAACGTAGCGTCTATGGGTCCATCGGCGGTGAGTCGCACGGGATACTTTTCGCGTGTTTTTTTATCTTCGCACGAGGCCAAGAATGCTGCGAAAAGTGCCAGCATTAGAACCAACCGCGTCCTTCTCCTACCATTCTGAACGGCCATGGAATACTAATTAAAATGAGTAAAAGTGCTATGGTGTAATACGTGAAAATCAGTTTGTGCTTCGCCCAGCTTTCGCTTTGCTTCTTGGCCTTAGAGTGACCGACTGTGACCAACGCTATGGCCACCACCATGCCAATGGCAT
>CAMBPD010000204.1 GCA_945869405.1 Chryseobacterium gleum
AAACGGGTTTAAAGGCAATACGAAACACGAGATCATTTCCGGTCGATATTCCTCCGGAAACTCCGCTAGATCGCAGGTTATTTTCGGAACCATTTAACTGAGTGCAAGCAAAACCATCGATCAATTCAAAACCTTGAGCAGCATTGATGGAAAGCATGGCATGAGCGAGCAAGGCGTGGAGTTTATCGAAAACAGGTTCGCCAAGTCCGGCGGGTAATCCCTTACAGACGCAAATAATCGTACCACCCACACTGTCGCCCGCATCACGCGCCTCTTCGATACACGCCTGCATTTGCATGGCTGTTGCTTCATGCGGACAACGAACGGGGTTATTATCCACCTGCGACAAATCGAGATCCTCATACCGCACCGGCACTTCGATGTGCTTCACACTGTGTACATAAGCCTGAATCGATATGCCGGCTTTGGCCAGAATAATTTTGGCGAAAGCGCCACCAGCAACACGCGCAGCAGTTTCGCGTGCGCTGCTACGCCCGCCTCCCCGATGATCACGTATGCCGAATTTTTTATCCCATACCTCATCGGCATGCCCGGGTCGATATACATCAGCCAACGCATCATAGTCGTGCGATTGCTGATCTTCGTTGTAGAGCACAAATCCGATGGGTGTTCCCAGCGTAATTTGATCGAAAATTCCTGACAGAATTTCAATGCGGTCCGATTCTTTTCGTGGCGAGGTAATGGCACTTTGTCCGGGTCGCCGTCGGTCCAGTTCAAACTGCACATAGTCAATCTCCACCTTCACACCCGCGGGCATACCGTCTATAACCCCGCCAATGGCAGAACCATGCGACTCACCAAATGTGGTGAGTCGGAAGAGTGTTCCAAAAGAATTCCCGGGCATGAAGCGAAGGTATGAACAAACGATTAGAACGATTGAATAACAAAATTCATTTCAGAAGATGCTGGAAGAGCGATTTGGATGAGATAGAACAACGGCTCTCAGTGCTCTTCACAATGAACCTCATAAGTAGAATCAGCTACGACATAACCCGAAGCCTCGATAGCCGCCAAGTCATCACCACAATATTCACCTATTTCAACTAAAGAACCATTGACATCATAATGACACTCATGGCACTTCTTCTTACACGAACTAATCAACAGAGAACAAGCACACACCAAGGCAGTAATTTTGATTTTCATATCGTATGTTTTTTTTAATTAGATTTTCAAGTGGACACTTACATAGACGTTACGCCCCGGAGAAGGCATGTCTATATTCTTCAATCGCGAAAGATGATCGACATATCTTTCATTCAATATATTTTTTACACCCAATCGAAATACCCAACGCTGCGTGCCTTTGAGTTCAAGCGCCATGGATGCGTCGAGCACATGATAGGCTTCACTGGGAGTCTCCAGAAATGCAACGTTTCCTTGTGCACCCATAAACGTGTGCATCACATTGACTTCATGCAAACCGAATTTTCGTTTTTCTTCGAACGAATACTTCACGGTGGTCTGCAGACGTTGTGGAGGCAGCAACGAAACACTACTATCGGAAGGGGTTTGCGTATTTATATAGGACCAAGTTGTTTCGAAATGAAGATCATGCGCAAAATGTGGATGGTAGTGAATACCCACATCATTCCCATAAAACGCGACCTTTGAAAGAACATCATAGGAAAAAGCGGGAATGCCATCCACAGTGTAACCAAGTGGCTGCAGGTATATATAGTCGCGTATCACATTCACAAACGGATTGTAAAGCAGCACCAAATGGTCGCCGGTAATTTCTACGGTAACATCGGCCTGACGCGCATACTCAGGATTCAAATCGGGGTCGCCCACTTCGTATCGCAATGCCCCGTGGTGAAATCCGTTGGAAAGCAACTCGGTCAAATGCGGAGCCCTATATCCCGAAGAATAAGATGCGCGAAACGTAGCCCACTCGGTGTGATAGACCCCACCTGCAGAGGCATTGATCCCTTGATACGTTCGGTTAAATGACTCTTCACCTGTCTCGAAAGCACGCAACACACGAACATCGTAACGCAGGCCCACTTGAACATTCCAGCGAGCATTGCCATACTGAGTTGTCAAATAAGCTCCCTGATCAAATGTCCTGGAATCAGGAACAAGTCGGTCCGAAGCATTCGCCGCATTCACATTCCATTGATGCATACCCTGCAAACCTGTAATTACTTTCAACCTATCGCCTGAGAGTCTCGCAACCCATTTAGCATTGTATAGTGCATTGGTCAGCGACATACTTAAACTGGGAATCGTCACTTTCTCGTCATACTCTATAAGTCGATTGGATGTACCACCTACAAGAAACTGGAACTCGGATCTTTCTGCGAACCACTTGTTTTCAAACGACAAAAAATGATTATTGAAGAATTGAGCAGGCAACGTATAAGAACGGCGCTGTGTTTCTACCTGAAAAGATTCGGGAGTGGCTGTAGAATCGTGTGTATGTCCGGGTATACCTGTAGTAGTATGACTGAATGTGTAACGCAAGTGATGGACACTGCTTTTTCCATTAAAGGATAAAACAGATTTCAGCACGGCTTCATTGAAGCGTGAGTTCTGGGCAAAGCGGCCATTAGGCAATTGGAAATCCGCATGATTCCCATAACCCGCACCTAGTTGCCATCTAATTTTTTCGCGCGACTCGCGATACATAACACGCTGGGTAACACCCATGGTATTGCTTTGAAACAATGTCTTGCTCTCAATTTCATGCTTGCCTATGGGTGCATGAGGCTGATCATTGAAGTAAACGACACCGGCTAGTGCATCGGCACCGTATAGCAATGAGGCGGGGCCCTTAATTACCTCCACATTGCCCAATCCGAGATCTGTAATACCCATGCCATGGTCGCCGCCCCACTGCTGACTTTCAATTCGCAGTCCGTTCATAAGCGTTACCACCCGCATGCCTTGCATGCCCCGAATAATCGGTTTAGCAATCCCATTGCCTAAACTTGATTGGTAGACGCCAGGTATACGCGCAATTGCCTCTCCCATATTCATTGCCGCAATAGCTGTGAGGTCATCGAGTTTGCGCGACTCAATATGAAACGGATTTTCTGACTGCGCTTGTGCCAGGGCGCCTGAAACAGTTACTTCATGCAAATCCAAATGCTTGGGCAACAGACGCACCGTTAGGATAGCACTGTCGGCCGTGCACACTACAGTGGTTGTTTCGTAACCAAGCGCCACAAAACGTATATGAAATGACTTCAGCTCCGGGGCATGGAATGAAAAATGTCCAATACTATCTGTGAGCGTACCCTTGTCTGTCTCCACCAAATAAACTGAAACAAAAGCCAGCCCTTCAGAACTATCGGCATCATATACAACGCCTGATAATTGCTGAGCCATAGCTAGGCTCGCAAAGAGAATTAAATACACTATGGAAAAAAATCGAATAATCATTAACGCAACAATGTTGCAAATATAGACGTGATTTCAGCCCCAAAAAAAAGAATTATGGATAAACGGAAAAATGCACGTCATCGTAATGCACTAGCGAAGGACTCCGGTTGACGAGATAGACGCTCATACGAGAATTTTGGCTCGTTAATTTGGGAAGCACAAATGAATACTTAACGTTCTGCCAAGCTGCGGAGGGCTCAAGTATATCC
>CAMBPD010000205.1 GCA_945869405.1 Chryseobacterium gleum
TCCATGGTTGCTTGGTGGACTCACTCCCAACTACCACAGCATTGCCGATTTCCGCAAAGAAAA
Organism: Chryseobacterium gleum; assembly: GCA_945869405.1. Taxonomy (GTDB): domain Bacteria; phylum Bacteroidota; class Bacteroidia; order Flavobacteriales_D; family Sanyastnellaceae; genus JAIBBG01. Next base: position 64 of record CAMBPD010000205.1, read on the forward strand.
TCCCAAGGCACTGCGCAATACGTTCAAATTATTTGTGCTAAGTGGCAGCCGCATGATGGTAAGATCATTCTGGCCTTTTGCAAATACACCCTTATGGGCTCAAAAATGGCGTTGTCATTTTTGCGAATGGAAGGATCCCTGCAAAAAAAATGGGTAGTATAATCGTTTTCTAATAAACCCGTTATCAAACTAATATTCCTAAAATCAGCTAGTCGGCTGAGAAGAGATGTTTTTTTTTAAACCTGACGGATTGCAGATTACAGATTAGGGATTACGGATTTTAGAAAGGAACCCTGCAGGTTACGGCTAATTCGTCATCCCTAATTCGTCATCTGTAATCTTTCCTCCCTATTTTCGCAGCCAAATTCACACAAGCACATGGGCGTTTTAGTAGGTCAAGATTCAAAGGTGATCGTGCAGGGCTTCACGGGAAGTGAGGGCACATTCCACGCAACACAAATGATCGAATTCGGTACGAATGTCGTTGGTGGTGTTACACCGGGAAAGGGCGGAAGTACGCATCTCGATCGTCCAGTTTTTAACACCGTATCAGACGCGGTAAAAGCCACAGGCGCCGACGTTTCAATCATTTTTGTGCCACCAGCATTTGCCGCTGACGCAATCATGGAGTCTGCCGATGCAGGCATCAAAGTAATTGTAACCATCACCGAAGGTATACCCGTTGCCGACATGGTGAAGGCCAAGGAATACACAAAAGACCGCGGCTGCACATTGGTGGGCCCCAACTGCCCTGGCGTCATTACAGCTGGAGAAGCGAAAGTGGGTATTATGCCAGGCTTCGTTTTCAAACCCGGGAAGGTGGGCATTGTCTCAAAATCAGGAACGCTTACCTACGAAGCCGCCGATCAACTGGCCAAAGCTGGATTGGGTGTTACCACAGCCATCGGCATTGGTGGCGATCCAATCATCGGCACAACGACTCTTGAGGCCATTCAATTGCTCATGAACGATCCGGACACGGAGGGAATCGTAATGATAGGTGAGATTGGTGGAGAGCTCGAACCGAAAGCCGCTATGTGGATCAAGGAGAATGGCAACAAAAAACCTGTCGTAGGTTTTATTGCTGGCGAAACGGCACCCGTGGGTCGCACGATGGGTCATGCAGGAGCCATCGTAAGTGGAGAGAATGAAAGCGCTGCTGCCAAAAAGCGTGTATTGCGTGAATGCGGAATCCACGTGGTAGATAGCCCAGCGCACATTGGTCAAAAGATGAAAGAAGTGCTCGGTTAACCCCGACATTTATCATTTTTAGTTCGATTGTAACAACGAAACTTCCATTCCGTCTTAGGTTTGCCCCAAAATCAAACCCATGAACTTTTTAAAGTCGATGCTGGCATCTATGCTCGGAACTTTCCTGGCCATAGGCCTCGTGATTCTTGCAGTTGTCCTTTTAATTGTTGCTGCTGTTGCCACCGGCGCAGATGGTGAAGAAAGCCACGTGCTCGATAACTCCATTTTACACATTGTAATCGATCAGCCTACTACTGAGCGAGCCTCCGAAAACGATTTCAACATCGACCCATTCTCCATGGAAGGTGGTTCCAAGATCGGCCTCGACCGTTTCATTGCAGACCTTGAGAAGGCCCGCACGGATGATAAAGTAAAGGGCATTTTCCTAGAGCCCATCAACGTCCAAGCTGCTCCAAGCACCCTGCTCGATATGCGCCGTGCTATCGAGAACTTCCGCAGTAGCGGCAAGTTTGTAGTAGCCTATGCCGAAAATTTCGGTCAGGCTGAATATTATATTGCCAGTGCCGCCGATGAGGTGTACATGTATCCGGAAGGCACCTTCGACTGGCGCGGTATGAATGCCGAAGTCATGTATTACAAGAAGCTGTTCGATAAGCTTGGCGTTGAAGCGCAAGTCATTCGTGGACCCAACAACAAATTCAAAAGCGCTGTCGAGCCTTATATGTACGACCACATGTCGGACGAGAACCGCGCCCAGATGAAGACCTTCATCGACGACATCTGGCGCGTTATGCTCGACGATATTTCCGCTTCGCGTAACGTAACCGTTGAGCAGTTGAACCTGTTCGCTGATTCGCTCACGTTTGCGAGCAACGATGCCGTTCAAACATCGGGCTTGGTAAACGGACTGCGCTATCGCGATGAGGTGATGGCCACATTGAAATCGAAGGTAGGCGTGGCAATGGATGCCGAAGACGACGAGTTGAACATGGTGAAGCTGTCTGAATACCACAAGGGCGGTGATGATGAATCGAGCTATGGAAAGGAAAAGGTGGCTGTAGTTTATGCCGTTGGAGCCATACAGAGTGGTGAAGGCGACGACGAGACCATCGGCAGTGAGCGTATTGCCAAAGCCTTGAAGCAGGCCCGTGAAGATGAGAAGGTAAAGGCCATCGTATTGCGCGTGAATTCGCCCGGTGGAAGCGCTTTGGCCTCCGATGTTATTTGGCGCGAAACGGAGCTCATCAAGCAAAGCGGCAAGCCATTCTATGTGTCGATGGGTGACTATGCCGCTTCCGGCGGATACTACATCGCCTGCAGTGCCGACAAGATTTATGCGAACGCCAATACGATCACCGGTTCGATCGGTGTGTTTGGTGTAATTCCGAATATGCAAAAGTTCCTCGACGAGAAACTGGGCATAACCTTCGATCGCTATGAAACCAATCCTCATGCGGATTTAGTTTCAGCTTACAAGCCGCTCGACGCTGCTGAGATGAAGGCTATGCAAACCATGATTGGCGAGATATACAACGACTTCACTTCTAAAGTTGCCAAGGGTCGTAAGATGACTCAGGTGCAGGTCGACAGCATTGGCCAAGGCCGCGTGTGGAGTGGGGAAGATGCCAAGCAGATTGGCCTCGTCGACGAACTCGGCGACTTGGATGATTGTGTGAAGGCAGCAGCGCAAGCCGCCGGTATAAGCGACTATGCAGTGCGAGAACTTCCTTCCTTGATTGATCCCTTCCAGAAGTTTGTGGAGAAGTTGTCAGGAACCAAGGAAGCAGCCTTGGCCAAGGAAGTCCTCGGCGAGCAATACCGTGTCTACCAGCAAGTGAAAGAAGCCACGAGCTGGCAAGGAGTGCAGGCGAGGTTGCCGTTTGTACTAAACCTGCACTAAGTAGTCACAAGTGTCCTTGGTGACACCCCGCGTCAGGACGCGCTGCAGCGCGTCCATGACCTTCTGTTTTTTTACGATAACACATAAAATCGAACTGCAGATGTCCCATCGCAAACTCACCACCTCCGAACTCAACCGCCTCAGTGCCGAGGAGTTTCGCACACACCAAAAGTTTCCGATCATCATCGTGCTCGACAATGTGCGCAGTGGGTTGAACGTAGGGAGCATATTTCGCAGTGCCGACGCGTTCAACATTGAGAAAATTATTTGTTGTGGTATTACGCCCACACCGCCGAATAGGGAAGTGTTGAAGAGCGCGTTGGGGTCGACCGAAACAGTGGAGTGGGAGCATGCATCGGTTACGCTGGAAAAAGTTGAAAAGT
>CAMBPD010000206.1 GCA_945869405.1 Chryseobacterium gleum
ACTGAAAACGACCGGTTTCATGCGCGTGCTTCTGTGGGGCTGGCTCCACAGCAAAGGGTTTTCACCTCAGCAAGTAGCCCAGCTCTCTGAAAACATTGCGCTATCAGCACATGCCGAGCCCGCGTGGTTTTCCTCTAGCACCCACGATGTATGCGTCCAGAATGATATCGTTTCGTGCTCGCCCAAAGAAAACACAGAGGCTCAACACATCGCTCACCTGCCGTGGTCCAATGGCTCTATACACATCGACACCTGCGGTAGGCAAGAGGTAGAGCTCACGACCGATGCCTCGCGGCAGTATCTCTCTGCCGATGGTTGTGAGCTGCCGTTCACTATTCGGCTTTGGAAAGATGGCGACCGATTGCACCCCCTCGGATTGTCGGGATCGCAGCGGGTATCCGACTTGCTTACGCATGCAAAAGTGCCCGCATGGAAAAAAAAGCATGTTGCTGTGTTAACGAATGAAGGCGGTATTGCCGCGGTTTTGGGTGTTCGCATTAGTGATGCGTTCAAGATTACGCCACGCAGCACAACGTGCATAAGAATCCAATTCTCTTCGTAGTGTAACCTTTACTGTGCGTGAGGCGTTGAATGAGTATCTTGAACAACTAACTCGACGCTATGATAACAACACTCACCATACACTCTCGCTACGATATCGACACCTTGGCTCGCATGATATTTAAAACACAAGACGTTCTGAATACCGAGAAAGAGCGTATTCGCCGGAGCGCAAGCCTTCTCAAGGCCGCGGTATTAGATTCGTTAAGCAAGATGGAGGTGGTGCTTACCTTGGAAGACAAGGACTCTCAAAAGAAGCTTCGCTCACGAATTATTGCCGCCGGCAGTGATCGTGTGATGCTCGACAAGGGCATAAGTATTCCCATCCAATGTATACTCAATGTAGAGTTCCCCAACTAGTCGTGTAGCCTATTCCATTGTAGGCGAATGCAACAAAAGTTGTATTTTACAATGGTCCATTCCGGTTAATTTTGACTCCATGATGTGGAAATTAATGAACCGTGCGCGCGCAAGCGTTCTTGTTGTCGCAATTCTTGCTATACAATCTCTTGCTCTTGGACAAATTTTTCAACCCGTAAAATGGAAATTTGCTGTAAAGCCGCTTGAGAACAACGAGTTCGAAATAAGCGCAACAGCTAGCATAGAGGATACTTGGCACGTCTATGCCCTGAGTGTTTCTGATAATGCTGACGCCATAGGCCCAATACCTACAACGCTAAAAATGGATGGCAGCAAGGACTTCGATCTTGTAGGAAAAACGAAAGAAGGGAAGTACATCACGCACTTTGACACAAACTTCGAAATGGATCTCAACTATTTCGAACAAAGCGCGGTTTTTAAGCAGAAAATCAAGGCAAAAACAAACAAGCCGTTCACTGTTTCGGGCGTTATGGAATACATGGCCTGCAACGATGAGCGTTGCATTTTTCCTGATCCCGAATTGTTCAATCTATCCATAACACCGAGTGGATCAGAAGAGTTGCAAAATGTGTCGGCCATCGAGGCAACAAGCGAGATTGTTAGTTCTGGCGGCAAAGAAAACCACGCCGCGTGGATGTTTGCGGTAAAAGCTCTTTCTGCCAACGAATACCTGCTCACCTTCACGGCAAGCCTCGAGCAAGGATGGCACATTTACGCTCAAAAACTTGAAAACAATGAGGGACCAGCAGCAACCACATTCGTGTTTGATGCCAACGCAGACTACACCCTTACAGAGGCTGTTTCGGAACCCAAGCCCAAACGCTTCTACGACAAAAACTTCATGATGAACATCGATTATCATGAGGGTTCTGTAGTTTTTGAAAAAAGGATTGTTGCTACAGGCTCAGCGCGCAGCCCGATAACTGCTAAAATTGAGTTTATGCAATGCAACGATACCCGCTGCTTGCCACCACAAATGACCTACGTAAAGTTCGATCTAGCAACTCTTCAGGGTTCAGAATATGACCCGTTAGCCAACACGCAATCAACCAACACCAGTGGAAGCGACCCCTTTAAAATGCAAGGTGTAGACCCGCAAAACCCGTATAATAATTGTGGCAAAGAAAAAGAAAATTACGGCTTGTGGGCCATCTTCCTTTTCGGGCTCATTGGAGGGTTGCTTGCGTTACTTACGCCTTGTGTGTTCCCGATGATTCCGCTCACGGTATCTTTTTTTTCCAAGGGCACAGAAAGCGGTAAGGGCAAGCAACGAGCTGCGACCTATGGCTTTTTCATTTTCTTGATTTACTTTCTTCTCTCACTTCCGTTTCATCTTTCGAAAAATGTTGATCCGGAAGTACTCAACTCCATTGCTACCAATACATGGCTCAACATCGGGTTCTTCGTTGTGTTCTTGGTGTTTGCCATTTCCTTTTTTGGGTTTTATGAAATCACATTGCCAAGTAGCTTGGCCAACAAAGTAGACAGCGCCTCTGAGTTGGGCGGGGCCATTGGTATTTTTTTCATGGCGCTCACGCTGGCCATCGTTTCCTTCTCTTGCACGGGCCCCATTCTAGGCACTGTTATCGGCGGCATTTACAGCACCGACATCCAAGGGGTTTTTAATTTTCTGGGCCTCGAGCTCTCCATGCCTGCCGCTAAGGTTTCTGCTGCGATGATGGGTTTTGGTATTGCTCTAGGTGGTCCATTTGCCCTTTTTGCCGCGTTCCCGAGTCTGCTGAAAAAACTTCCTAAAGCCGGAGGTTGGATGGATGACTTCAAGGTTTCCCTCGGATTCATGGAAGTAGCGCTAGCGATCAAGTTCCTCTCCAATGCCGACTTGGTGGAGCAGTGGGGTATTTTTAAACGTGAATCCTTCTTCGCTCTTTGGATTTTGGTTGGGGTTTTATGGGCCCTGTACATGTTTAAAGTCTTTACCTTCAAGCCGGGGCAAGGCTCAAAGGGGTGGCCAAAATTCAAGGTTGCCTTCACCGCTCTAATAGTAATTTTCACGTTGCGTTTGATTCCTGGTGTTTTACCTCCGTCAGAACTCAATCGTTTCGATTTCTTGAGTGGATTCCCGCCGCCAAAGTCGTATTCATGGTATCACTATGAGGAAGAATTCCATGTATACAAGGATCTAGCAGAGGCCATGAAAGCCGCAGAGGAGCAAGGGAAGCCGGTGTTCATTGACTTTACCGGCTGGGCATGCGTGAACTGCCGCAAAATGGAAGATACCGTTTGGCCGGAAGAAACCGTGCGTGCTATTCTTTCAGACAAGTACATTATGTGCTCGCTCTACGTTGATGAGAAAGTGGAACTCCCTAAGGAAGAGCAGATGCCCTACAAAACAAGCGACGGTAGAAACAAGATGATCAAGACAGTGGGCAACAAATGGGCAACCCTTCAAACAGAAACATTTCAGAACAACTCGCAACCCATGTACGCGCTACTCTCTCCCAAAGGCGATTTGCTCACCCCCATTGAGCAGTACAATCCTGATGTGAAGAAATACACAGAATGGCTTAATTGCGGCTTGTCGGCCTTCGA
>CAMBPD010000207.1 GCA_945869405.1 Chryseobacterium gleum
CTTCTCCCACACATCGACAATGTTGCCGATGTAAGCAAACGAAGTCACTTTATTATTCGCCATTGATTCGCGCACGGCGTTGCTCAACTCATCCAAATTGTCGGTGATAATATCCACCCATCCTTGTTCGTGGCGCTTGTAAGCGGCTTTCGGATTCACTTCTGCGGTTACCGAAACAACGCCTGCTATGTTGCCTGCTTTGGGTTGAGCACCGCTCATACCACCCAATCCTGCGGTGATAAACAGAATCGGATCGGTCGCTTTCATACCTCGCTGCTCACGCATGCGCCGAGCGGCGTTCATCACCGTGATGGTAGTACCGTGCACAATGCCCTGCGGACCGATGTACATGTATGAGCCCGCGGTCATCTGTCCGTATTGCGTTACACCCAATGCATTGAATCGCTCCCAATCATCGGGCTTAGAGTAATTGGGTATCATCATGCCGTTCGTCACCACCACGCGCGGTGCGTCTTTGTGAGATGGAAATAGTCCTAGCGGATGACCGCTGTACATCACCAATGTTTGGTCGTCGCCCATCTCACTCAAATACCGCATCGTGAGTAGGTATTGTGCCCAGTTCTGAAACACGCCTCCATTGCCTCCGTAGGTAATCAACTCGTGCGGATGTTGTGCAACTTTAGGGTCGAGGTTATTCTGTATCATGAGCATGATAGAGGCCGCATGCTTTGACTGCGCAGGATAGCTGTCGATAGGGCGCGCATGCATTGCGTAGGCCGGACGAAAACGGAACATGTAGATGCGACCATACACTTCCAATTCATTCCTAAACTCTTCCAACAATGCTGAATGCATCGATTGAGGAAAATACCTTAGTGCGTTTCTCAGCGCTAAGCGCTTTTCATCGGCGGAGAGAATATCCTTGCGCTTAGGCGCGTGATTGATGGAGTCGTCGTAGGGTTGTGTCTCGGGAAGTGATGCTGGAATACCCAACCGAATGGCTTCCTGGAAGTAGGTTGATTCTTCAACTGCTGACGATAACGCTGGTGTATTCATGCCGATTGATTTTGTGCAAATTTCGCCCACAGAACACAAACCCCTGCAGAGACCGAACAGTTCAGAAAGAAATACAGGCCGAAGCTGTTATAAGCCACATGGCAGAGGTAACTAAAGGTGCATCGAGGAGCTCGTTTTTTGCTGACCACAGCCTACGCGCCTCCAGTCGACATTTGAGTTTGTCGAACGGAGTGTAATCTACATTGACCGAATACCCTCCCGGGTTAAGGTTAACAGGAGCCTCTTTCGTGCTGAAAAACAACCCTCGATTGTCGCGCGTCTGTTCGACACGGCAAGCGGCTCGCCATTTCTTCGTAATCGCTCGGCCCAACGCTATTGAAACGCCGAGAAAATCCTTTTCGCCTGGCACCGATTCGTAATTAGCCTCCGCCTGAAGGCGCATTTCCAATGGCAACACCCATTGCCCATAGAGGTTGTGGTATGTCGTAATTCGTTGGTTTATGGACCCCATGTAGTTGGAATAGTTCAATACCCGTCCGTTCGATTTTACGTGTTGGATCTGAAGGCCGAAGGCTGGCCAATTTCTTGCGTCATCCAAGGCAATGCGCTGCCAACCGTTAAGCACCAATAGTGCCCACTTCAGTCCATTTGTATTCTCTCCCGACCAACGTATGCCGCACTCATAATACGGAGTATTCTCTGCGAGCAAGCCTCTTGTAAGGTTTATCTGTTCCGCGCCCACATTCGACTCGAGACCAATGTGAGAGGGAAGTACACCAACGTCTAATCGAGAACCCGATTCGCCCAACTCGTAGCCAAGAGACGCTTCGTAAATGTGGCGCACAGCGTTGGGTTCAGCAGACATATTTCGCCTCACGTAACTTCCGACCATAGGGGCAGCCACCATTCGCCAACGGTTATGGTTGAGCGTATACTTTACCCAACCCACATTAAGCGCACCGCCCTCTTGTGTGTGGTTGTATAAGAACGAAGGACGCTCAGAACCACCGCCCTGCTGAAAACCCCAATAGAGTTCGGCATAGCCTGAAAGAGTGAATGATGTAGTGTCGTTCGAAAGGATGATTTTAGTGTTAAAAATCAGGAACGAAATGCACACAATGGTGCGTAGTGATTGCATGATTCAAAAATAGGGAATCACCCCTTGAACTTGCCCGTTCGTTTGTCGAATCCATACGGACAGTGCTTGCAACCGTTCTGGCAACAATACCCGCGTTTAAGATGAAATTTCTCTGTGAAAACGATGTATCCCTCTTCAGTGTAGTAGTAGTCTTCGCCTTCAATTCTTTTTTCTACCGCCATGGCCTCTCAACAATTACTTAGCGGATGGGTTCACAATGGGCTCAAAATCGAGCGACACAGAATTCATACAATAACGTTTGAAGGTTGGTGCCGGACCATCATCGAAGATATGTCCGAGATGCGAGTCACATCGGCCACAGGTAACCTCTGTGCGAACCATGCCATGACTTTTATCCAAGATATAGTTTGCCGCTCCTACGCGAATGGTTTCGAAAAAACTTGGCCAGCCACAACCGCTGTGAAACTTTGAGTCGGAACGAAAAAGGGCATTTCCACATACCGAGCAATAATATGTCCCAATCGTATCTTGCTCATAGTACTTCCCGGTAAACGCTCGTTCAGTATGCTGCTCTCGAGCCACCAGGTATAGTTCTGGCGGCAACAATTGCCTCCACTCTTCATTTTTGACTGTAAGCTTGGTCGTATCGATACGGGAATAGTGCGGGTTGTTCATTGAGGTGGCTTTAGTTGAACCAGTGGATGCATTCTGGCCGCAAGCTGTTATCGCTAGCGACATAAAAAACAACCACGTATGTCTTGGTAGAAATTTCATTTAATAGGACTGATTGAAGGTATGAAGAACAAACGACATCAGCGCTTGTTCGTTTCTGAAAAACCAATTTACTCGATAAAAGAAGGCCTTCGCTTTTTAGACACAACGAGGCGCGAGCCGAATGGCTAGGTACTAAAATCCTAGCCATTGCATAATCCAGAAGGTCACTGCTCCCATCGCGGCAGAAATGGGGATCGTTATGATCCATGCAACCAATAACTTCCCTGTTACACCCCATTTCACTGCAGATACTCTCTTGGTTATACCCACGCCAATAATAGCCCCCGTGATGGTGTGTGTGGTGCTTACCGGTATACCCTTGATGACCTCTCCGCCCATCGTCCATGGAAACTTTAGTCCCTCCGTGAAAAAGAGCGTTATGGCTCCAGCCGTTTCAGCAGCCACCCCTTCAAAAGGCGTCACCTTGGTGATTTTCGTGCCCATCGTTTTCACGATTTTCCAGCCACCACTCATCGTTCCCAAAGCAATAGCCGCATAACAAGATAGCGGTACCCACGTCGGCATTTCATTTAGAGCTGTAATCTGCCCACCAGCAATTAACGCCACGGTGATGATCCCCATTACCTTCTGGGCATCGTTACCACCATGACCAATACTAAAAGCGGCAGA
>CAMBPD010000208.1 GCA_945869405.1 Chryseobacterium gleum
ACGGGTAAATCAAGAATTTTCTTGAACAGTTTCTCGCGTAAGTCACGCGAGACGGATGTTCGGATTTTCGCGATACTAAGGAGCGAGAGGTAGTTGACCAGGTTCTTCAACAAGGCAAGCACAACAATAAATGCGCACATGAGGGCTAGCGCCGTGCCCTGGCCGTTGGCAGCTATAAAAGCGTCGAGTGAGGTGCTCGCCCACTGCCACAGGGCGTTGCTTTGTGCCGACGATGAAGGCGCACTGCTATTGACACGAAACAGGATGTACAAAAACGGCACAACTGCGAGAAAGGTGAATAATGAGAAGATAGCATTCAGGATATTGAACCCGAAATTGACCAGAATGCTGCCTCTGTAGTCTTGCACCAAGGCCCATATTTCACGGAGTTTTCCCATTGGGTGTGGTTAGCCGATTTCGGTTTCGAGCAAATCGATACCTAAATAGTTACTGGGTGTGATAGCGCGCAACTCGCCTTTGACACCCTCGTTGAGTTCGAGTGATTCAATGAAAGCCGCAATGTCGGCGGCGGTCACTTGTGTTTTACCCCGTGTAAGGGCTTTGAGTGCTTCATAGGGATTGGGGTATGCCTCTCTGCGCAGGATGGTTTGGATGGCCTCGGCCACAACCGCCCAATTGTCCTGCAGGTCGCGCTGCAGAGCTTCTTGGTTGAGCATGAGCTTGTCGAGCCCTTTCTCGATGGAATTGAAAGCGATGATGATGTGTGCAAACGTTACACCCACGTTGCGCAGCACTGTGCTATCGGTGAGGTCGCGTTGTAGGCGACTGATGGGCAGTTTGGCCGAGAGGTGCTCGAGCAAGGCACTAGCGATGCCCAGGTTACCCTCTGCATTCTCAAAGTCGATAGGGTTCACCTTGTGTGGCATTGCCGACGAACCTATTTCACCCTCTTTCACCTTTTGGCGGAAGTAGTTCATGGAGATGTAGGTCCAGATGTCGCGGCTTAAATCTACTAGGATGGTGTTGATTCGCTTTAGCGCGTCGAACGCGGCCGCCATATTGTCGTAGTGTTCAATTTGGGTGGTAAATCGCGAGCGGCGCAGGTTGAGTTTCATGGCGAGAAACCCAGAGGCAAAGTCGGCCCAGTCGATGGTGGGATAAGCCACATGGTGCGCATTGAAGTTGCCCGAGGCGCCGCCGAATTTCGCGTTATACGGAATGTCTTCGAGTTGATTGAGCTGCTCACATAGGCGATCCACAAACACGTAGAACTCCTTGCCCAAGCGCGTTGGTGAGGCGGGCTGTCCGTGAGTGCGCGCCAGCATTGGCACGTCTTTCCATTCTTTGGAAAAATTGACCAACCGTTCCAAGATACGATCGATGGCCGGAACATAAATCTCTTCAATAGCATCGCGGAAGGAAGCCGGAATAGCGGTATTGTTGATGTCTTGCGAGGTGAGACCGAAGTGAATAAACTCTTTGTGTGCAGACAACCCGAGCCCTTCAAATTTTTCCTTTAGAAAATATTCCACTGCTTTCACATCGTGGTTGGTGCTGCTCTCCAGTTCTTTGATGCGCAGCACATCATCGTCCGACATTTCCCAGTACACTTTGCGCAAACTCTCGTGTTGGGCGGTGGTTACGCTGTTGAGTTGTGGCAATGGTATTTCGCACAAGGCGATGAAGTATTCGATTTCGACCCACACTCGGTATTTCATGAGCGCGTGTTCAGAGAAGTAACCGCTAAGGATTTGCGTTTGCTTGCTATACCTCCCGTCGATGGGTGAGATGGCCTTGAGGGCAGAGATGTCCATGGCGCGAAGATAGGGAGGATAGACGGTGACTTTTTTCACCTAGGCAAGAACCAAATTAATGCCCCACGGCAAATCCGTGAAACGCATTATGAAATAGCTAAACAATCAGCTGTATTAATCTTTAAGACAACGCACAGAAAAACCGAAGGGCTTTGCGCCGCTGCCTCTGGAGGTGCTGCCTAAGTTGTAGAGAAGGTAACGATCCCAAGAGTTGGTTTCGCTGCCCGCCGTGGAACTCCACCAACACGCCTGCGCGCCAATGAGGTTGAAGATACCAGCTGAATAGCGCCCGCCTCCGGGAATTGCCGAGAACCCACTGCTGTTTGAGGCGTCTGCGTTTGGTGATAGAAAAAAGCCCGTGGAGGCTTCCACTGTACCGGTGGTTTTCATTTTGCCACCAGAAAATTCAACCCCGTTCAGGTAGTCTGTCAATGCCAACCAATCGTCATCCGTTGGCACGTGCCAACCTATGGGGCACAACTGGCGAGCGTCTACACAAGCATACCAATTATATAGTTTACCATAGGGGCAAGCGTAACTTGCGTCATTGTTGTAATAGCACCAGGCACCCGTTGTGAGTTCGGCCCACTCAAGAGGATCAGTTACTTCGGGCAGGGGTGTACCGTCGGCATAACTTGCTAGATTCAGGTTCTCTGCCATCCACTCTTGCGAGCCGATCACAATCGTTTTGTACACAATCCCCTCATGGTCTGTGACGCTGCCGTATAAAAGGTTGGCATTGTGAACGTTGGCGGTGCCGCAAGTATGCTCGCTGATGCCAGAGATACCACCGTTGTTGGCAAGGCTGATGCCCGGTATGAGCACAAAACTGCCGTCGCCCACGAAGAGCGTGTCACCCGTATTGCTCACGTTCAAACTCACATTTGCCGCATGCAATGCGTAGGGCACACTTAATAGTTGTTGAGTGCCTAAATCAATAAATCCATTGCCAAGGTCAAATTCCACCTGAATAAACTTAGCACCGCTTGACCAATCCACAGCTATAAGCGGCACACTGCTGCCAAGTTGGGCTGTGAATAAACCCAGAGATGAAGTGGCAATCGTTTGTAATTCTTGCCACACAATAGTACCTGTGGCAGTAGCGTCGTGGAGGGTAAACCGTGCATTGATTGTGCTGCTCGCTAGAGTTTGCCCCTCGCCATCGCGAGCCACAGCTTGGTAAGGAATGAGTGTTGGTGCTTGCGCGCTAAAGAAGGCGCTCATCAACATGAAGAAAGAGAATAAGATTGCTCTCATTGCGAAAATGATTTGGTCGAATTTAACAACATTATGAATGCACAATTCGATTTACACCTTAAAAAAAAGAGTATTTCGGAACTGGCCTAATCCCACTCAGATTTTGTGAGAAAAAAAGATTCAAGATGAAGAAAAAACCTAGCAAAAGAACTTTGATGTGAGCAACACAGAGTCCCCTTGCCGAGTATCCCTGCCCCACCGTTAAACACTTTGGGCAGTGGCCCGGGCGAAGGGCGATACCTCACTTCGTATCCCTAACTCTTGCCCCACTTCAACTAGTACTTTTTCAACACCGCAATCACCTCTTCGGGCTGGTTTGAGGCAAACACATAGTTGCCCGCTACAAGCACATCGGCCCCGGCATGAATGAGTTTGGCTGCGTTGCTATCGTTCACGCCACCATCG
>CAMBPD010000209.1 GCA_945869405.1 Chryseobacterium gleum
AGGCGCCTTTGAAGTGTGTGCAACGTATAGCGATTTATTGAATGCGGGTTGTTCTGCCACGACATGCGAAACCATTGTTATCACTAATGCTGAAGAACTCAATGCATTTGGTGTATTCAATGCATGGCCCAACCCGGTAGGTGAAATTCTTTGGGTCGAGTACGCGTTGAAAAACTCCGGTGCAGTACAATTCAGGTTGTTGGATTCAACAGGTAGATTAATTGAAGAAACTAAGCAGCTGCAAACTTCGAATCAGCAGCGAACGATAAGTATCGATTTTCAGTCAAGACCCGCAGGCTCTTATCTGCTGGAGTGTATCACCTCTCAAGGACGTAAAACAATTAGACTTACCAAATAGTCTTATTCAATAACTAGGCGATGCGCTATGGTTTTTATGCCATCGCTGAATTGAAGAACATAAACGCCGCCGGTTAGTTGGGGGAAATGCAATTCGTCAAGAGTTCTTAATTGAGATCGTTCGGAAGTAATTTTCAGCTGGCCGTCAGCGGAAAAAACCTGCACGTTTTTCCAATCGAAATTTCGCGACTCGATCCAGATGCGGTCAATCGAAGGATTGGGGTAAATGCGCATGTTCGCTGTTTGCTGTTCTTCTTCGGATTTCTGTTCGCTTAGACTTTCATCGGCCATCATTGCGACAGCGATAGTAACAGGGATTGCAAACACGTTGTTGCTCTCATTGCTCTCCGTTATGGCATTGCCTGCATCGCCTTTGATGAGTATGTAGCGGGTGCCAGGTGTATTGGGAATAACGTATGTGATGTTCTCGTTCTCATTTTGAACAGTGCTACTGAATGCAGATACATCGCTACCTATAAACGTGTCGGTGCTTTGCCAAGTCATGTCGGTGCTGAGTCGATATTGAAGAGATGGGTAAACCGTCGCACTTGCCGAGGAAATTCGATGCGTGCAGCTGATGGTAATGGTTTGTCCTGCAACAACCGACGCAGAGGAAACTGTGGCGTTAACGACCGTTACATCGGGAGCAATGGGTGGAACGAGAATAGTAAGGGCGATGCTGCTTGTGTTGTTGTTTTCATTTAACTCTGCCACGGTGTTTTGAGCATCGGCTCGCACGAGTATATAACGCGTGCCGCTGCCTGCAGGTATTGTGTAGGTAATGTTTTCACTTTCGGAAGAAATGCCGGAGCCAAGGGTAGATACATCGGTGCCAATGATTATGTCGTTGGCAGACCATATGGCATCGCTGGAGTACCGGTATTCAACCGAAGGTGAGATGGTGCTTCCTGTTGCTGGCGTAACTAGTTGTGTGCAGTTGATAGTAATTGTTTGACCTACCACGGGTGAGGGCGATGAAACACTTGCAGAAGTAAGGGAGATATCGGGTGTTGTTTGGCTTGTGCTCGACGCAAGCTGCAATGCTGCTAACATATTCACTCGGCCATAACCCAAATCATTGCTCCATGTGCTGTACGTGTAAGCGGAGTTATTCGCATAGCTGTAGCCACCTACTTTTTCACACGATTGAGCAAGGTATTGTTTTACCTGCGTTTCGGTGAGCTGGTCATTTACGACAATCATAAGGGCGCCAATGGTGGCTGCAATTGGACAAGCTGCGCTCGTTCCGCTGAAATAGGTGTTGTCGCCGGTGCTATAGCCATTAACGCCGGTAATGTCGGTTGTAGCAATGCTGCTTCCAGGTGCAGACAATGTGATGCCGCTTCCATAGTTTGAAAAGGAGGCTCGAGCATCGCTGCTTGTAGTTGCAGCTACGGCAATTACACCGGAATAGGATGCAGGGTAATTTGTCCACGTGCTAAGGTTGGAATTACCTGCGCTTGCAAAAATCGGTATGCCTTTGTTCGATCTGCCTTGCGAGCGCGCATTGGTGAGCGCGCTGAGCATGGCCGATTGATAGGTAGTGAGGCCAATCGACATGGATATAGCTGCTGTCGATGATTGCGTCATTGCGCGATTAATAGCAGCAACCTGCATAACTGACGTGGTTGTGAAGTTGCCCGCAGTTGATGTGTTGTAGCCTATTCGTATGGCCTGTATTTTCAGTTTGTTGTAGCCCAGTCCGGCAGCACTTATCGCATTGTTTGCAATGGCTCCTGCAATTCCACTTGTGGCGGTGCCGTGTCGTTCATTTGTTGTATTCGAATAAAGATTTGTTGAGTTGTCTACCGCATTGAAGCGGTCAATAAATCTTCCTGCCCAGTCTGCATTCAAGGTATCGAAACCAACGCCTTCAATAATGGCAATTGAGCGAGTTGGTGACGATGTGGGGAGTAAGTTCCAAGCCTCTGTAGCGTCAATGTCGATATCGTTTGTTTGCTGAATGTGCCATGAGCTATTGAACATGGGGTCATTCGTTTGATGGGAAAATCCGCGAACGATTTCATCGCGATGCACTTCTCGGATATAGCCGGATTCAATACACCGATTTCGGAATTCATCAAAAGTGAGCTCATAGGGGATTTCTATCACGAGCCAACCGAGAGCATCGAGAGTTTGAATAGGTCGAACATTGAACGTTTGCTCCAAAAAGGTGGATGCAAAGAAAGATGTAGGTTCGATAATGGTTATTCCAGTCGGGTAAACCGGTGAATTAAATGTGTCGCGCCATCCTTTCTCGATGCGCACGACGCCGATCATTTTCCCAAGTTGTTTTCGCAATTGAACTTCCTGCAGGTCTGTTTTGATAGCGATTGCATGCACCGGTGAATGCGCAGACAATTGTGTGATGCCGTCAGGCCATTCGAAATCTGAACGGTATACTTCAGGGTCAAAGCGCACAAGCCACTCTGATTTTTCAGGTGTTTGTTTAAAAAATGATACGATACTTTCATCCGTCATGGCCGAAATCCATGTGATAAGCATAGAAATCAGTAGCGGTTGGAGCCACTTCATCATGGTGATTTGGTTTGTTAGTTAGGTTAAAACTCAATCAAGCCAGAGTCTCAATTAAATTCAATCCGGTATGCTCAATGATAGGAGCAAACTGGATTCAACAGAACTAAACAAAATCGATGGCGGAAAACTTGGGTTTCAGCCTAAATGAATACGATTAGTGAATGATCATACAGGCTATCATGCCATAGCCTCTGAGATGCTTTTTTCGTAGAGCGCTCTGTAGTCTTCAATAAATCCGAAGTTCTCTTCGTCTATGGTAATACGTCCTTTAGTTACATGTCCCAAGAGCATTACCTGCACGTCACTTTCTCCGAGGTAGTCAAGAAACTCGTCTTCATAGTCTTCCACAACCGTTACGGCAACGCGGCTTTGTGATTCACCAAACAAAAAAGCATCACGGCGTATTTCACTATCGGTAACAATATCGAAACCGAGTGAGTTGGGAAGGCCCATTTCGCACAGCGTAACGAATAGTCCGCCATCGCTAACATCAT
>CAMBPD010000210.1 GCA_945869405.1 Chryseobacterium gleum
GTTATCCCTTGACCTTGGACAGAATTCCAAGCGGCAGGAATGTTCATCAAACCAAAGTTCCAAGGCAAAACTGCATTCGGGGTGGTTGTGGTGTAATCAGCCGTATTCAGCGCATACGTGCTCACTGAGCATCCTGACGTGGAGCGATCCGCGTTCATTAAATCCGCGTGGGCATAGTCCAACGGCTCGAGGTAACGCACGTTTTTCAAGTTTCGAAGTGCAGTAAGCACATGGCGGTCCGATAGTTTCACGGTGATTATCGGCAAAATCGGATCATCCTCCACTAAAATGGCGCGCCATTCCGACTCCAAGCCGCGCTGGGTAAGTTCACTTTGAATAAAGTCAATCAAGGCATCGTGTACTTCTTTCCACGCACCTTGCTGAATTCGCACTCGATAAATTGAATTCTCAAGACCAACATATTCAGCAGGCTGATAGCCTATAGCCACCGTTTGATCGCCATACTGCACAGCACTCCAAAGCATTTTGAAATCGGCTTGCTCCCAGCGAAAGTCACCGTTGGCGGTATAGATTTCTTTCACATAATCATCCACTTTCTGTTTAGAAAAGGGAGTGCCATCGGGAATCGGCACGAGTTGCTCTCGCTGCACGAGTTTTCCGGAGATGGCCTGTGATTCATTTACAATCTGTTCTTCGCTCTCAGGAGAGCATCCACTAAACAAGACCGCGGCTGCAATCGCCAATGAATAGACTAATTGTTTCATGTTGGTTAAAATTTTTTCGAATGTAACGATTTAGCCAACGTGAACAAGGCATAGCCGAACAATTTTCGATGGAGTTTCTAGCATATGCATCAAAACAACATTGTGTTGTTATTTCGCAGCATGGATTCATTAAGCCAAATTGTGTTGGGAGCTGCAGTTGGAGAAGTGCTGTTAGGAAAAAAGCTCGGAAATAAAGCCCAGTTATTGGGAGCCATTGGAGGAACCCTCCCCGACCTTGATATTTTGCTGAACCCACTTTTCAGTGATGAAATTACAAAGCTTCAAATTCACAGGGGATATTCGCATGCGATCTTCATCCATTTGCTCCTTTCGTTTCCCCTAGCGAAGTGGTGTCAAAGCAAATGGCAGCAACTTATTTCATTTCGACGTTGGTACCTTTTCTGGTCCTTAGTTCTTATTACACATGCCCTGCTAGACTGCTGCACCACCTATGGCACACAGCTTCTGCTTCCGTTCACCGATTACTTGGTTGGTTTCAACAACATCACGGTGGTGGACCCATTGTGGACCCTTCCCTTCATGTTCATCTTGATGGTTGCACTATTCCTGAAACGCGACAACGCCAACCGCCAGCGCTGGGCTCTCGCGGCTTGCACCTATGCCGGCCTTTACATGCTGCTTACCTTCTACAACAAATACACGGTTCACCAACATTTCGAAAGCGAGTTAAAAGCAAAGAGCATGTCTTATCATTCGCTGAAAACTACACCCACCATGTTCAATAACATTTTATGGTCGGGAATCGCAGTTGCTCAAGACAGCATCTACTTCGGGGAATATTCGCTTCTTCAGGACGACCCTAAAGTCGAATGGATCGCATACCCCATCAACCGGGAGCTTATCGAGAACCACCCCGACAAGCGCGCAATGTCTGTGATGAAGTGGTTTGGTCAAGGAGCCTATTTCGCGATTCCGGATGGCGAAAGTGTCGATTTCTTCACTGCCAAATGGGGCCGAACAGACTTCACGCAAGTGGAGGCACACAAGGCATTCGTTTTTCATTGGAGAATAGAACCCACAGAGAGCGGTTGGCAGGCGAAACAGTTGATGCCTGAATGGAAAGGTGAAGACTTTTCAAAAGCCTTCCAGTCGCTTTGGAATCGCATTCTCGACAAGCCAAAAGCTGTATCGCAATTGTAGCGTAAGGTCTTATTTTCGCGCTTCCGTAAATTGATGTGAAATGAGCGCAGAAATACCCAGCAAATACGACCCCATTCAAACAGAAGACAAATGGTATAGCTACTGGATGGAGCACAAGCTTTTCAAGAGTGTGCCCGATGAGCGCGAGCCCTACACAATAGTAATACCACCGCCCAACGTTACTGGCGTGTTGCACATGGGGCACATGCTCAACAACACTATCCAAGACTTATTGGTGAGAAGGGCGCGGATGCAGGGTAAAAATGCATGTTGGGTGCCCGGCACTGACCATGCTTCTATTGCGACTGAAGCGAAAGTGGTGCAAAAACTAAGAGCGGAAGGAATCAAGAAAAGTGATCTAACGCGCGATAAGTTCTTAGAGCACGCCTGGGAGTGGACACACAAGCACGGCGGTATTATTCTCGAACAGCTAAAAAAACTTGGTGCAAGCTGCGATTGGGATCGTACGCGCTTCACCATGGACGAGAAATATTATGAAAGCGTAGTCGATACATTCATCGACCTCTATAAAAAGGGTAGAATATACCGTGGCGAACGCATGATCAATTGGGATCCTGCGGCACTCACGGCTTTATCCGATGAGGAAGTTATTTACCGAGAGGTAAACTCCAAGCTGTACCATGTGCGCTATCAAATTGTTGGGAGCGATGAATACATCACCGTTGCTACCACTCGTCCGGAAACCATTTTGGGTGACACTGCAGTATGCGTGAATCCGAAAGACGAGCGATACAAACACTTGCACGGAAAGAAAGCGATTGTGCCTTTGGTGAATCGGGAAGTTCCTGTGATTGCCGACGAATATGTAGAAATGGAATTCGGTACAGGATGTTTAAAAGTTACGCCGGCCCACGACATGAACGACTTCATGCTGGGTGAAAAGTACAAGTTGGAAATCATCAACATGATGAACAACAACGGCACCATCAGCGAAGCCGGCCAATTATACGTGGGCATGGATCGCTTTGAAGTGCGCAAGCAAATTGCCGAAGACCTTCAGAAGTCGGGCAACCTTGTAAAAATCGAAGACCTGGTCAATAAGGTCGGTTTCAGCGAACGCAGCGACGCTGTTGTTGAACCAAGACTTTCACTGCAATGGTTCGTGGACATGAAGGATTTGAGCAAGCCCGCGCTCGACCATGTCATGAACGACGACATTAAGTTCTTCCCTCCAAAGTTCAAGAACAGTTATCGCAACTGGATGGAGAATATCAAAGATTGGTGTATTTCACGACAATTGTGGTGGGGTCATCGCATACCTGCATGGTACGCTCCGGGTGGCGAATTTGCTGTGGCGAAAACACGTGAAGAAGCTCTCGAACAGTTTCGCGAGCGTGGCATTCAAATCAATGAAGGGGATCTGCGACAAGAAGAGGATGTACTCGACACATGGTTTTCCTCTTGGCTATGGCCAATCAGTGTATTCGATGGTTTTTACAATGAGGAAGAGGTTGGGTACTACTACCC
>CAMBPD010000211.1 GCA_945869405.1 Chryseobacterium gleum
TGCTCACTCATCAACTACACTGGTCATGGAGCACACACACTTATTGTGACCGGTAGTTATACGAACACGCAAATCAACCAACTGCAAAACAACGGACGCTATCCGTATTTCATCGTTGTTGGATGTTGCACGGGCGACTATGATGATGACGACGACACGGGAGATACCTTCGGTGAGGCATGGGTGAAGAGTCCTTCTTCCACAAACCTGACGGGTGGCATTGGCGGCTCATTCAGTTCAGTGTATCAAAGCTGGGCGCCGCCTATGGAAGCTCAAGATGAAATGAATAAAATTATTGCTGAGTCGAGTGGCATTGAAACGCGTCATACAATTGGAAGTATTCACTACCATGGTTGCTCGAGCATGAATGATGCGTATGGAACTGAAGGCGATGAGATGACCGATACCTGGATTTTGATGGCCGATCCATCTGTGCAATTGCGCACGGCGATGCCATCTGCACTTGTTGCAACGCATCCTGCCGGAGCAGTCATGGGAATTACCTCCATGACCGTTTATTGCGCAACAGAAAATGCCATGATCTGCGCAACGTTCAACGGTGAAATTCTCGATGCGCAGGTAATAAACGGTGGACAAGCAACACTCAACTTCGCTGCAGTTGTTGAGCCTGGAGATATTTTGATCACAGCTACTTCCTTCAACACGATTCCTTATCAGGCTCTTGTTCCGGTTACACCGGCAGATGGTCCTTATGTTGTGGGTAACGCCACAGGCATTAACGACGCTGCGGGTAATGGTAATGGTTTAGCAGAATACAATGAGCAGATTGGTCTTAATATCAACGCTGAAAATATTGGAGTGGAAGCAGCCACCAACGTAAACGCGCTTGTTACATGCAGCAATGGCGCTGTAGTGATTGACGACAATACACACAACTTCGGAACACTCAACGCAGGTGCTTCATTGGAAGTAAGCAACGCATTTTCTTTTCATCTAAATGGCTATGTAGCCGATCAAACGGTGGTCATGTTTGTGGTTGCTTATACTGATGGCTTGGGCAACACTTGGTCAAGTAATATCCCGGTAACCATTCAAGCGCCTGAGTTTGATTGTGTGAATACTATTTCAATTAACGATGCGCAAGGAAATAACAACGGTCGCATCGATGCCGGTGAAACGGTAACGGTTACCTTACCGGTTACGAACAATGGTCATGCTGCTACTGCGGTCGCAGTTAATGCTGCGCTTACTACCGTTACTTCCGGAGTAACCATCACCGGTTCTCCTGATGATCTTGGGGTCATTGAGCCAGGTCAAACCGTAAATGCTCAATTCGTTCTCTCACTCGCTTCAGATGTAACTACCACGGTTGCTATCGAAATGTTGTTGGCCATAACCAGCGACTTCTACGGCAACAATTGCAATCCATCGGTGAGTGCGAACCAATCGATGGAAGATTGGGAAACCGGTGACGATAATTCGTACAACTGGGCTTACAGCGGTGATGCCGATTGGTTTGTAACCACTGCGCAAGCTTACGAAGGAAGCTATAGTATGCAAAGCGGTGGCATCAATGACAATGATCTCAGTACCATGTACATCGTGGTTAATTCACCCTCTCAGTTTGACATGTCATTCAGTGTGAAAACAAGCACGGAAGATGGATACGATTTCTTATCGTTCCTGATCGATAACGTGGAGCAAGGTTCATGGAGCGGCGAGAACGAATGGACTGAGGTGAGCTATCCTCTCAGCTCAGGCAGTCATAATTTGCGTTGGAGATATGGGAAAGACTTTACGGTTTCGGCCGGAAGCGATGCGTGCTGGGTGGATAACATTGTTTTGCCGGTTGCAGCCAGTGTGTCTGTGAATGAAACCCTTCCAAATGCCTATGTGTTGTCTGCGTATCCGGTTCCGTTTACGGATGCAGTGTCTGTTCGCATGAACAGCGCTCAACCAACCCAAGCGACACTTCGGGTGCTGAATGCACTTGGAGCTGTTGTGGAAGAGCGCACGGTGAATGTTACCTCCGGTGCCAATGCATGGTCATTGGATAGCCGCAATTGGTCGTCGGGTTTGTATACCATTCAGGTGGTAACCACCTCGGGAATTGACTCGCTTCCGGTGGTGAAGCAATAAGTCGTGTTAAACTGATTCCGGACAACTTATCTTCGTGGGCAAACAATATTTGTTTAGACCGACAAGTTGAGTTGTCCGGAATTTTTTTTACCATGAATAAAACAAACATCTCTTCCGTAATCATCGCTTTGGCGGTTATTGCATCCGCTTACTTGATTTCAAGTGCCTACCGCAATCGCAACAAGGGCAATGACTCTATCTCCGTTACCGGATTAGGTAGCAAGGATTTTACTTCCGACTTGATTGTATGGAGTGGATCCTTTCACAAGAAAAGCATCGATTTGAAAATGGCTTATGCCGATTTGGATGCCGCTCGTGAAGTAGTGAAAAGCTATTTAGTTGAGAAAGGAATCTCGGCCGATCGACTTATTTTCTCGGCTATTGATATCGAGAAACAATATGACAACTTGTATGACGACAACGGCAATCAAACAAGCTCCACTTTTACGGGATATCGTTTGCAGCAAAGCGTTCAAATTGAATCGAACGAAGTAGAGCGAGTGGAAGAGATTTCCCGCAATGTGACGGAATTGATTAATTCGGGTATTGAGTTCTACTCGAACACCCCCAGTTACTACTACACCAAGTTGGCCGAGTTGAAGATTGAAATGATTGCAGAGGCCACTAAAGACGCCAATGTTCGCGCACAGAAAATTGCGGAGAACGCCGGAGGAAGTTTGGGTTCTTTGAAGAGTGCCGATATGGGCGTGTTTCAGATAGTTGGTCAAAACTCATCTGAAGACTATTCGTGGGGCGGCTCCTTTAATACAAGTTCAAAGAACAAGACGGCGAGCATTACAGTGAATTTACAATACGAAGCGCACTAGTCTGCCAGCATAAAAAATAAAAAGGCCTGATCACATCGCTGTGTCAGGCCTTTTTACTTTATTGGTCAGGTTATAGGATGTGCTTTTCTTTTCCAAGCAGCAGATGAAGTCTTGCCAAGGCTTGCAGTTCTGATTTATTACGTCCATTCAGGCATTCTGCCATGCGGTCGGCGGAATGAAATATACGATCTATAACATCATCCGTAAAGAGAGTGATGTGCTCCTTGAAGTATCGCGAGAATACACTGTATGCTGTTTCAGCACTGTATTCTTTCTCTCGCAAAAAATCAAAGATGATATGGATTTGGTAGGCTGTGTCGGAGCCATACGCATCGCGCACATCATCGAGCGATAGCCAATCTTCCCGAATAATCTGTTGCAGCATATTCAGCTCTTCAGCGCTCACTCTCCTATCTGCATTTGAGATGGAGTAGAAAAGATAACCT
>CAMBPD010000212.1 GCA_945869405.1 Chryseobacterium gleum
TCTTTGCGGGCATTGCGAATACCTACTTTGGCGTGCTCTCCTTCGGCATGTGATCGCTTGCTGAGGTCTTTGCGGCGCTCTTCGGTGAGCATGGGCACAGAGATGATGATGAGGTCGCCGTTGTTCTGCGGATTGAGACCAAGGTTCGCCTCCATAATGGCTTTGCTGATGGCAGCCAGCATGTGTTTTTCCCACGGCTGCACGGTGATGGTGCGGGCATCGGGGGTGTTCACGCTCGCAATGTTTTTCAAGAGCGTTATAGACCCGTAGTAATCGAGTCTTACACCATCGAGCATAGCCGGCGATGCTTTTCCAGCGCGTATTTTCGACAGTTCCACATCGAGGTGCTCCAATGCTTTTTGCATTGAATCTGTGGCTTCATCGAGTGCCATTTTTACTTCATCGCTCATATCTTGTTTCGCTAATTGTGCTGCTAAAATAATGGAGGATTAAAAACTCACAAGTGTCCCAACGTTAGCGCCTTCAACGAGTTGTTTTAAGTTGCCTTTTTTGTTCATGTCGAACACGATGATGGGCAACTTGTTTTCGTTACACAGAGTAAACGCCGTCATGTCCATCACTTTCAAATCTTTTTCGAATACTTCTGAGAAACTCACCTTGTCGTATCGTGTGGCAGTGGGGTCTTTTTCAGGATCTGCGGTGTATATACCATCTACGCGTGTGCCTTTAAGAATAACATCACAATCGGTTTCGATGGCGCGCAGGGAGGCTGCTGTATCGGTGGTGAAAAACGGATTCCCTGTTCCAGCCCCGAAGATGACCACGCGGCCTTTTTCGAGGTGGCGCACTGCGCGACGTTTGATGTAGGGTTCGGCGATGGTTTTCATGTCGATGGCGCTTTGCAGGCGTGTGTCGACGCCAATGCTTTCGAGTGCGCTTTGCAACGCCATGCTATTGATCATGGTAGCGAGCATACCCATGTAGTCGCCTTGGGTTCGCTCCATGCCGCCTTGTTCAGCTTGCACACCGCGGAAGATGTTGCCGCCACCAACAACAATGGCTATTTGAACGCCTGCGCTAGAAATTTCTTTAATTTCTTCGGCATACTGCAACAACCGATGATTGTCTATACCGAATTGTTTGTCGCCCATGAGCGACTCACCGCTCAGTTTTAAGAGGATGCGTTTGTACTTCATTTGGAGGGCGAAGGTAGTTAAAATAGGGGATAGGGATTAGGTGGGCGTGCCACTCATTTTGAATCTCATTGTGTTTGTGATTCTATTTATCGCTCTGGGGTGAAGTGGTGCCCCTCGACTTCGCTCGGGGACCACCCTCGACTTCGCTCGGAGACCGCTTTTTATGCAAGAAGCCAGGCCTCGGCTTCGCTCGGCCACCGCGGGCGCTCGGCCATCGCGGGCGTGCGGCCGAGCGGAGCCGAGGCCATTTTATAGGAAGAGTCGACCGGTGGCCGAGCGCAGTCGAGGCCCGTCACTCTCAAAAAGCCCACCGCCTGCCGTATTTCGTACTTTGTATTTCGTACTTCAAGCCCTCGGTCCCCTAGCGCAGCCGAGGGGCGACATTTCACCATAGAGCAAGAAACAGAAACACAATCAGAAGGAGAACCGCACGCATACCTAACCCCTAATACCTCACCCCTCACCCCTAATCCCTTCAAGAAATTGCCTTACCTTCGCGCCATGAGCAGCATTGTAACCCTCAGCGAGTTCATCATGGAAAGTCAGGCCGATTTTCCATATGCCTCTGGCGATTTGTCGCGCCTGTTGGCCGATATCGGTATCGCCGCCAAAATTGTAAACCACAAGGTGAACAAGGCGGGGCTGCAAGACATTCTAGGCGCCATGGAAAGCACCAATGTGCAGGGTGAAACACAGATGAAG
Organism: Chryseobacterium gleum; assembly: GCA_945869405.1. Taxonomy (GTDB): domain Bacteria; phylum Bacteroidota; class Bacteroidia; order Flavobacteriales_D; family Sanyastnellaceae; genus JAIBBG01. The sequence goes on from CAMBPD010000212.1 coordinate 1,860, forward strand.
TTGGATGTGTTTGCCGATAACGCATTGCTCAATGCAGTGCGTTGGGGAGGGCAAGTATGCGGAGCGGCAAGTGAGGAGAACGAGAAGTATTTTACATTCGAATCTGAGATTTGTAAGAAGTCCAAGTACGTCATACTCTTCGATCCGTTGGATGGTTCATCCAATATCGATGTCAATGTTTCTATCGGTACCATTTTCAGCGTGTTTCGGCGCAAGAGCAGTGTAGGCGACTTGGCCAATGTGAACGACTTTTTACAAAAGGGTAGCGAGCAAGTGGCAGCGGGATATGTTATTTACGGCTCCAGCACCATGCTTGTGTACACCACCGGCCATGGCGTAAACGGCTTTACTCTCGAGCCTAGCATAGGTGAATTTTGTTTGTCTCACGAAAACATGCGAACTCCCGAAGACGGTTCCATTTACAGCATCAACGAGGGCAATTTGCTTTCATGCAGTGCGAGCGTTCAGGCCTATGTGAATTGGTGCAAGCAAAGTGACAACGAAACAAACCGTCCATACAGTGGTCGTTATATCGGTTCTCTGGTGTCTGATTTTCATCGGAATTTGATCAAGGGCGGTATTTATATGTATCCAAGTACGGTGAAGAACAAGGATGGCAAATTGCGCTTGCAATACGAGAGTAATCCGTTGGCTTTTATTGTTGAACAAGCCGGTGGCAAGGCCTCTGATGGTGTTGGCCGTATCATGGACATTCAACCGACCTCACTGCATCAGCGCGCCCCGTTGTTTATTGGAAGCAAGAACATGGTAGAACTCGTAGAACGCATGATTGCGGAGGAGGGCAAATGAGCATGTCTGACAGCCTCGTCATCATACCCACCTACAACGAAAAGGAGAATGTAGAACGCATGCTCCGCACCGTGTTTGGCTTAGAGAAAGCCTTTCACGTGCTCATCGTGGACGATGGTTCGCCCGATGGCACAGCGCAAATTGTGAAGGGCTTGCAGACAGAGTTTTCGGGTAAGCTTCACATACTCGAGCGCAAGGGTAAACTTGGTTTGGGAACCGCGTACATCGCCGGATTCAAATGGGCGCTCGATAGCAACTACGAATTTATTTTTGAAATGGATTGCGACTTTTCGCACAACCCGCACGACCTCATACGCTTATATGACGGATGTGCGGTGCTGGGCGGAGATATGTCGGTAGGTTCACGCTATGTAAAGGGTGGAGGAGTGCAAAATTGGCCGATGAAGCGTTTGGCAATGAGTTTCGGTGCATCGTTGTATGTGAACTCGTTGTTGTGGTTAGGCGTGCGCGACAGCACGGCTGGTTTTGTGTGTTACAGCCGAAAGGTGTTGGAGACGATTGATCTCGATAGCATTCAATTCATCGG
>CAMBPD010000213.1 GCA_945869405.1 Chryseobacterium gleum
ACGCCTGCGCAGTGGCTGAAGAAGAAGGCCGCCCAAATCGCAGCACGCAAAGAAGCAGATGGTACCCTGCCCACCGTGCGCCGCGACCAGCACTCCTTCGAAATGCATTGGGGTTCACTTTCAATTAACGCTCACTAAAAACGTAAAGACATGAAAAAGATAACCATTCTCACAACTGTGTTCATGCTATTGACCGCCATGAACCTAGTTGCGCAAAACAACAGTAACGAATCTTCTAAGGCTACTGAAACCGGTAAGGACCTCGCCAAAGAAAGCAAGATCGACACCGTAAACATCAAGATGGGTAAGTCGACCATTTTGATAATCACAGATGAAGAGAACGAAGACACGCTAAAACTAAACGGAAGCATTAAGCCTGAACCAATGCACGCCGAAGACTACGAATGGAGCGGCATCGACGGCTTTCAAATAGGCGCCATCGGTTTATTCACCAAATCAGGCAACCTTGCATTTGCTGACCGCCCCGATCTAGCGCTCAACACAGCACGCTGTTCCATGCTTGGATTCACGCCGTTCGGCAAGGAAGCCGAAATCATCAAAGACCGTTTGCGCCTGGCTGCCGGGCTTGGTTTCCAGTTCGAGTCGTATGCCTTTGACAAGAACATCCGCCTCACCGACGAGCCATCCCTTCAAGGCATAGAAGACACCGTTCGCGATTACCGCAAAAACACACTCAACGCCAACTACGTGACACTGCCCGTGGTGCTACAATTCAACACCAAGCGCAACCTGGAAAAGTCATTTCACATAGCCGTAGGCGTTATAGCCGGTTATCGCATTAGCTCCAACATGACCTATAAATGGTCGGAAGACGCACGCCGCCAACGCGAGCGCCTGCGCAACGACTACGCGCTTGAGCCCTACCGCCTCAGTGCCATTGCACAAGTTGGAATTGGCAACGCGATGATCTGGGCCCAATATGATTTGACTATGAAGTTCACGGCAACCGATACTGCAATTATGGTCGTAGGGGCAAAATCAACCCCCGAGGTCTACGCCTGGTCTGCTGGTATCAACATACCTTTCTAAAAAAGTTAGAATAGACAATACAAAGGTGGTCAATTGGGCCATCTTTGTTCCATTAAATTAACATACCAAGCAGCAAGAGTTTTCGACTTTTGCGCAAACAAATCCATTAATGAAAAAAACATTCTTCACCCTGCTTCTGGCTTTTGCCGCAAGCTTTTCTCAAGCCCAAACAGCCAATGAAATCATCACCGTATGCAAAGAAGCCATGGGCGGAGCTGCATGGGATAAAATTGAAGGACTAAAATACATCGCCACTGTAGAACAGGGTGGAATGAAAATACCACTCGAAATCGTTGCCATGCGCGACGGCCGCATGTATACCAAGATAACCTTTCAAGGCATGGAAATTACACAAGGAGCATACGATGGCACAACGGTGTGGAGCACCAACTTCATGACACAGAAAGCAGAGAAAGCCGACGATGAAACTACTGAAAACACGAAGCGCACGTGCAAAGATTTTCCCGTGGGTTTGTTCCATTGTGCCGATCTTGGTTATGTAGCTTCTGTGGAAGAGGATCAAATGATAGAAGGCGTAAACTGTTACAAGATTCGCCTCGACAAAAAAACCTCGCTTTCTGAGGGGAAAGAAACTCCAAACGTTGAGTATTACTACATCGACAAAGACTCAAAGGCGGTTATCATGACCGAAGCGGAAATCACCAGTGGTGAAATGAAGGGCAAAATCGCACAAACAAAATATAGCGACTACCAAGAAGTTGCAGGTGCTTTTATTGCTTTCTCTCAAACCATGGGCATCAAAGACGGTGAATCACAAGGCATCACCTTCGAAAAAATTGAGGCGAACCCAACGGTTGCTGCTGAAAATTTTAAATTCCCAGGCGAATAACTGAACCCCCACCCTACACATGAAACACTTCATCCTTAGCGGTGCCCTGGCGGTATCGTCGTTGCTCTCTGTGGCACAAACTCCGGCCTTGGTTGCCGGCGATTACTTCGGCGACATGAAAGCGCGCCATATCGGTCCGGCACTCATGAGCGGCCGCGTGGGCGACATTGAAGGCCACCCTACCAACTCCGAAATCATATACATCGGCGCTGCAGGTGGCGGTGTGTGGAAGTCGCAAGACGCAGGAGTCACCTTCAACCCCATCTTCGATGAGTATTGCCAGTCGATTGGTGCTATTGCCGTTTCACCTTCCGACCCCGACAATACCTTGTGGGTAGGAACAGGCGAAACCTGGACGCGCAACAGCGTGACCATCGGCGACGGTATCTACAAATCTTCCGACTCGGGTAAGAGCTGGAAGAAAATGGGACTCGAAAAAAGCGAACGCATCAGCGCTATCGAGATTCATCCGAAAAACAATGAAGTGGTGTATGCGGGTGTTTTGGGCGGATTGTGGAGCAACAGCGCCGAGCGTGGCGTATTCAAAACGACCGATGGCGGTAAGACTTGGAACAAGATTCTGTTTGTAAACGAAACCACAGGCTGCTCTGAACTCATCATGGATCCCACCAATCCGGAAATCCTATATGCGGCCTTCTGGGAGTTTCGCCGCACTGCCTATTCGTTCAACTCAGGCGGCATGAGCAGCGCGTTATATAAGACTATAGATGGCGGCAAGACATGGAACAAAATCCACAGCGGATTTCCGGCCGGCAAGCTCGGTCGCATTGCAGTGGCTGTTGCTCCTTCCAACAACAACATTCTGTATGCCGTGGTGGAAGCTGAAAAGGACAAAGGCTTGTACCGTTCCGACGACGGCGGTGCCAACTGGAAATTTCTCAACGGCGATTTCGCATTGGTGGTACGTCCATTCTATTTTTCGCGCATCACCATCGACCCGAAAAATCCGGATATCGTTTATAAGGCCGGTCTCTTTGGTTCCGTCAGCCGCGATGGCGGAAAGACCTTTAAAGGTTTGGGAGCGATGCACTCCGACATTCACGACATGTGGGTAGACCCCAACCATTCTGAGCGTGTGTTGGTTGCCACCGATGGCGGCGTGTACCGCAGCATGAATTATGGCACAACGCTGCAGCGCATCGAAGACCTGCCGCTCAGTCAGTTTTATCATGTAAGCATCGACAACCGAGAACCCTATTTTGTGTATGGTGGTTTGCAAGAC
>CAMBPD010000214.1 GCA_945869405.1 Chryseobacterium gleum
ATCGAGCCTTCGCACGGGCGACCATTGTAACTCCGCTTGCGCACTGTTGCTAAAGCTCTTTCCATCTAAGTTGTAGATATTGACGTAACCGGGCGTTTCATAGTCGATCACTACCTGACTTTCGAAGTCAGTGATGAACCCGTCCAAACTGAGTGTGGCAGGCCTGTATCCAAGTTCGCCTTTCCAGGTGAAAACAAGACCTGCGTTGCGCGATTTCTCGATGTCCAATCCGTAGTATTTGTTGGTCGGCGCAGCATCGCCTTGAATTACGATGAAGCGATTGGATGCGAGCATGCCCACATTGTCCATTACAAGGACTGCGGTTCGATAGCCCATGCCTCCCACCGCCTTTATCGTCGTGTGGTCATTGATGCTATAACGTGCGTGCAGGCGCGGTGTAAACAGTGCGCCGTATATGTTGTGTAAGTCTTCTCTAACCCCTGCTACGAGCGTGAATTTGTCGCGCACTTTCAACGTGTATTCAAAGAAAACACCGGGCACGCGCTCTTGTCTGCTAAGCGCGTAGAAATTGTGATAGTATTCGGTCGTATTCGATTGCAGCGTGTCTCGATAGTCATCGAACACATACGTGAAGCCCGTAGTGAAGGTGTTCGATTCATTTAGAATGCGTGAAGCGAATAACAAATTCACTCTGCCACTGCGTTGCTCTCCATTATAAGATTGAAAGCCGAAGTCACCTTCTTGATCATGATAGAGCGCATTGATTTGTGAGCCGAAGCTCTTCCAGGGTTTGCTCGGGAAAACATAGCCCACTTTGGTGGACGCTTCGTAGCGGCGTGTGCGCGTATTCACACCCCACAATTGCGAGCGTATTTCATCGGTCGGACTGTAATCGAGCTTACCGCTCACCGTGTTGATGTTTTGGTAGTTCAACGCTACCTGAGCGCCGAGCCCGCTATGTCCGTCGATGTGCCATTCATTGCGAAGGGAAATGTTCGAGAAAAGCGGATTGTCGAGGAAGCCATCACCATTCATATCAGTGCGAAGCTGAGACATGGCGCCATGCGCCAACAAGCTGCCTTTGATGTGTTGGTGGTCCTCATGATGCTCATGACCTTCTTCCTCCTCGTGATCTTCATGCTCCTCCGCTTTTTTCGGCCCAACCACAAGATTGAGCTCTGTGCGTCCGCCGCTGCCCGCATAGGCATTCAAGTGAAAACGCTCTGCAGTATCGGGGTTTTTCAGGGCAACATTTATTTGCCCTGCCATGCTTTCATAACCGCTCGTTATTGAGCCCACTCCTTTCGTTATGTAGATGTTTTTCACCCAAGGGCCCGGAACATAAGTGAGCCCGTAGGTACTTGAAAGTCCGCGCACCGCAGGAATATTGTCGAACAAAATTTGCGTGTATTTACCCTCTAGACCGAGCATGCGAATTTGTCGAGTGCCTGTTATTGCATCGGCATACGCCGCATCTACTGAAGCGTTCGTTTCGAAACTTTCACTCAGGTTGCAGCACGCAGCCTTGCAAAGTTCCTTTTCATTGAGAACTTGAAACTGTTGCGGGTCGCGCGAGTTGATGTAGGTGGCGCTTCGCTCTCCCTCCACGTTTACGGTACCCATGTCGACGGTCGCTTCACGAAGTGTAACATCGATGCTTGTTTGTCCGCTGTATACAATGGTGTCAGAAACAAAGTTGATGCTTTGGAAAATGAGTCGCTTTGCACTGGGCGGAACACCGATACGGTAGTGCCCAGATGCATCTGTGACTGTGCCACTGCGCGTGCCCTCCCATAAAACCACAGCGCCTATGATGGATTCTTCCCTGCCATCATTTGAACGCCCAACCACTGTGCCCGACACTCCTTGAGCATGAGCGGCGAGAACTGAAACTATCAGTCCCGCCAAGAAAATGACTCGCATGTTGCTCAGTGTTTTTTGAGTTCGCGATACTTGCAACATCCGTGCACACGAGCGTATTGCGCTTCTGTGCAGGTGCTTTTTTCGGTGTCGTAGCCCGCCTCGTTCAGCAGCGTGTGTATTCCCGCTTCGGAAATTTTGGAAGGCTTATAGGTTACCGTTAGCTGGTTATCAGACAGTTGAAAATCGGCTTTCAGAATGCCTTTGGCATCAAGAGCGGCTTCAATGGTTTGCTCGCACATACCACACACGCCGGCTACCCAAAAGGTGCTGGTGATTGGCTTTTTTCCTGGGTTTTTGGCATGAACGTTAACTGCGAAAAGTATGGTTGCTAGGATGAGAATGATCGGTTTCATGGTATGCGTGTTTTGAGTGAAATGGTGAAATGGTGAAATGGTGAAATGGTGAGGTGGTTGCCTTGTAAAGCGAATGTGTGGTTTTCCTGTTCACTACGTAACCGCTTCACTCTTTCACTCCTTCACTCTTTCACTACCTGCTATTCACCCTCAAGCATACAGAACCAACGAATGAAATAGCAAATACCGTTTACTGTTGGGCGGTGGCGAATTGACCTCCGAAAAACGAACGTTTTGACAAGCTTCCTGAACAATCAACGGAGCAACACAACGAGTGGACTCGCAAAATACCGGAGGCGCGAATCGCCCGGGTTCGGAGGGTTGATGGGAGTCATCTATTTTTAAGTCGATGTGAATGAAAGAACAGCATTTACCTTTTTCACAACACTGATCGGCACCATCGGTGGATGCCTCGTTGCACTGCTTTGACGAGATGAAGTGGAAATCGGAAAGCTCACCGCAGCAATAATGCAGATGCAGCTGCATACCCACAGTTAGCAGGGTATATGCGCTGAGTACTGATATGAGTAATAACCGCTTCACTGTAACGAAGGTAATACTATTTGAGTTGATAAACGGTATAGTGTTCGTTCGAAAAAACAACTGAATATGGGATGTCTATCGGCAAGCGATGCTGCGGCACAAACAGAAATGCACAACCCAGGTTCGCTAGGTTGCCGAGATGCGTTGTATTGCACTGCTCCGGATTTACCAACCAACCCTTACGGTTCAAAAAATAGAATTCGTTTGGATTTGCATTGGACACAAGGCCTACGAGCTCCCCCGGACGGCAAACTGAATTGGCAATTTCTTCGAGTTGAAGTTTTTGAAGTGCGCTGGGCTTGATGAAGAAATCGTGTTGCTGATTGGCAACCGACTCTGCAAATCCTACT
>CAMBPD010000215.1 GCA_945869405.1 Chryseobacterium gleum
CCGATGGGCGAAAAAGTGAAGGAACCATTTTCCGGCAATAAATACGAAAGCTCCTCACGGTATTACCGCGCCAAAGGCAAGGGAGACAGTTCCGACGAGAACATCGCCAAGAACAAAGCCGATCTTCAAGCGAAGAAGGAGTTGGCCCAGCAAGTAGAAACGCGCATGAAAGTAGTTACCGACCAGTATTTGCATGAGAATGAGACAAACAGCGGCAGCGAAATCAACGACAAGTTTCAGTCACTTATTCGCGAAGTAACCAATACAACGATTGCAGATCTTCGAAAAATAGGAGAGGAGAAATACTTGAATGCAGAGGGAAAATACACGGTTTACATTGCCTACGAAATTCACAAGCGCGACATGTATCGATTCCTAAAGCGTCAGGCGAAGCTCAACGCAAAGCTGAACGAAGCAGAACGCAAGACGATTGAAGACATGATTGACGAGGAGTTGAAGAAGGTGGAGGAGTTGGGCGAGGGGGAGTAAGGGATTCCAAATTACAGATTACGGATTACGGATTTCTTGATGAAAGGTCTGTAATCCGTTTTTTTCGCTTATAAGTTGTAATGAATTAATGAGTCTGTTTCTTAACTTTGAATAAAACTGAACCACATGACTGCAGCTTCCATTCGCAAACAGGTTGATGATTACTTGCCTCTTCTTACTGCCAAACAGCAAGTGCTAATTCTTGAAATGATGAAGTCTATGCTCAATTTGGATACTGGAGCAGAACACATGTCTCTCAAGCAATACAATGATGAGCTGAACGAGGCTGCAGCAAGAGTAAATGAAGGCGATTTTATCTCACACGTAGAAGCCTTGAAGAAACTGAAACGCAAATGAAACGATGCGTTATCAGATTGTTTGGGATAGAGTTGAGTTAAATAACTTTGCAGATATTATTGATTATCTGCAGACAAGAAGTGATGATGCTCCGCGCATTGTGCGTGACGCTATACTTGAACGTCTTGATCAAATTAGCGGTAGCCCATTGATGGTGGAAGTTGATCAATTGAAAACTCCACGAGATGAAAATTTCAGAGCGTTGGTCGTTTTCAGCTACAGGATTACTTACCAAATTCACGATGAAACCAATCAGATTCGAATTCTGCGGCTTCGGCATACTTCAAGGGAGCCACTTGGGTATTGATTGAATCAGCTTTTATTACCTAGTAAAAACCTCATAACCCAAAGGGCTGCTAATCATTAGTTGCTTACCATCGCATTGAATGGCTCCGTTATTCAATTTACTGTAGCTTCCTGATTGATAATTTCTAGGTAATTCAATGGTCAATGAATCTAGAAGGGCCCCTTTGCAGAGAACAACAATTGCTGCATTATCAAAGTACTTTCTGCCTATCACCAATACTCCATTTTCGTTGTAGATAATTTCGGTTTCTCCATAGGTGAGCGCCATGTTCGTTCGACGCAGATTCACCAGCTTTTGAGTAGCGGCCTGCAATTTTGCTTGGGGTGAGTTCCAGTCGTTGAAGTGCATCATGCGACGGTTGTCGGGGTCATTGCCGCCTGGCATGCCGATTTCATCGCCGTAATAAATACAAGGCACACCGGGCGTTGTCATTAAGAAGGCCATCAGCATTTCCATGTTTTGGTAGCCTGCGCTGTCGCGGTTCTGAATGTCACGTGTCCAGCCGGCCAGCTTCGCGTCTTCAGAAAACTGAACCGAACCGTCGGCATACGAGGTGAAACGTGCACGGTCTTGGTTGCCCGTGATATTGCCCATCACGTGGTGACTGCCGTAATAGCTCATGCTCTCTTCCAACACGCGCTCCAAGTTGCTGAAGTCGGTTTCCGGTTTTGCCATAGCATCCACGGCAGCATCATATAGGTTGAAGTCGAATTGAGCGTCTAACTGTCCGCTGCTGATGTACGATGAAATCAACTCCGGGCTTCCGTAGGTTTCGCCAATTTGGTAGATGTTGCGACCGGGATGTTGCGCTTGATAGCCCTTCACTTTTTGGGTGAGCGTTCGCCAAAAGTCTTCGTTGATGTGCTTGGTCGCATCATGACGGAAACCGTCCAGGTCGTAATTTTCAACCCAATACATGGCTGTGTCAGTAAGGGCTTCCACTAAGGCATGGTCCGCAAATTTCCACGTGGGTAGGAAGGTGTCGAACCAAGTAGTAAGTCGGTGCTCATCCCATTTCTCAGTATTCATGGTGCCATCAGGCAAGTAGAGTGGTGTGGTCCACTCGGGCTTCTGTTTGTAAAGCGGATGGTCCTGATGCACGTGATGCGCCACGTAGTCCAGTATAACATTCATGTTGTTGGCATGTGCTGTCTTGAGCAATTCATCCATGGCTGCCTTGTTGCCAAAGCGGTTATCGATGCTGCGCAGTGCCGTTGGCCAATAGCCGTGATAGGCAGAAAACGTGCTGGTTACTCCCTTATTCCACAATCCCCACGCGCCTTCTGCATTGGTGCTGATGGGCGAAATCCAGATGGTGTTGATGCCGAGCTTTTCGAAATAACCGTCGTTGATCTTTTGGGTTATGCCCTGCAAGTCGCCACCGAAATTGTTGGCCTTCGGATGTATCGATGGGTCGTTGGTTGGGCGGTCGTTGGTGCTGTCGCCATCCACAAAGCGGTCGACCATGACGAAGTACATGATGGTGTTGCGAAGGTCGCCCCGTGTGAGTTGATCAGCCGAGGCCACAACCTTCCCCCAGTTAAGAGGCACAAGGACGTCGTTGTAGCATTGCACCCCATTATCTGCATAGACGCGAATATGTGAACGCTCTCTTGAAGCAGCTTCAGCGGGTATTGCCAATACAATCTCTCCGTTGCCTATTGTCGCTTCCAACATGTGGTTTTCCCAATAGGCTTCCACATTTTTGCAAGCATTGCCATCCTTCAAGGTTATGGTTGTGCCTTTCGCACTAAACGTATACATCATTGGCTGATCGCCTTGCTCCGGACCTGCCTGAAAAGTGTTATTCACTCCACCCATTCCGTTGCCAATGGTGTTTGGATTGGAGGCGTCCATCATTTCGGTATCGTCTTCCCAAACACGGTATTGATACAACCCCTGATTCAATGTAAGCTCTACCGACCAACTTTCCCCTGAGCGTTTCAGTGGCGTTGCCTTTCGGTTCCATC
>CAMBPD010000216.1 GCA_945869405.1 Chryseobacterium gleum
CAAAGCTCGAGGGAGTCGACCGGATTGATTTTTTTCAGTGGCGTTCCCAGAAGATTAATTTCGATAGAGGAGTAGTTGTAGGCGAAAAGCAGCAGGAATGGCACACCCAGTGACAGTGCGGATAGAAGAATCCATCGGGGGGTGGGGGGTGATTCCTTTGGAGCGGTTTGCATTATCTGATTGTTGGTTCTTCGTCGAGTGAAGGATGACCGCGCCAAATATAAAATCCAACACTGATTATTGCATTACATGAGCGTGGAGTATGTGCAATAACATTCCACACGAGGTTGTTCTAAAGTATGCAAATGGGTTAGTGCAGGTTTGGGGCTGATTAACCAATTTGTCGTATTATTCGTAAGACTATCCTGACATGAACAAATTGCGCAACATCTTTTTAAGTTTAAGTGTAATTGCGTTGGTCTATTTGCCCGCAAACGCCCAGCAGCCGTGCTTCAAACAGCGCGTTACTCCGTGGGCCGACTCGCTGATGCAGGTGCTCACGCTCGAGCAAAAAATTGGTCAGCTTTTCATGGTGGCCGCCTGGAGCGACCCCAATCACAAAGCCTACAATAGCCAAAAAATACAAGGCCTCATAGATAGCTACTCCATCGGGGGACTTATTTTTATGCAAGGCAGTCCCGGTCGACAAGCCGCCCTCACCAACAAATACCAATCTCGATCACACCTTCCACTGCTTATCGCAATGGATGCCGAGTGGGGGTTGGGTATGCGCCTCGATTCGACGATTGCCTATCCGCGTCAAATGACCTTGGGTGCTTCCGACAACGACAGCCTGGTGTATGCCTTCGGTCGTGAAATGGCCCGACAACTCAAGCGCCTCGGTGTGCATGTGAGCTTCTCGCCGTGCGTCGACATCAACAACAATGCGAAGAACCCTGTGATCTCGAGTCGCTCCTTTGGTGAGCAAAAAGAACTGGTTGCCGCTCATAGCACGATGTACATGAAGGGATTGCAAGACGGCGGTGTGTTGGCTTGTGCCAAGCACTTTCCGGGTCATGGCGATACAGACACAGATTCACACAAAGACCTGCCGGTGGTGGCGCATTCCTACGAACGCCTCGACTCGCTGGAACTTTACCCCTACAAGCACCTCATACGCCAAGGCCTGGGCAGCGTGATGACGGCGCACTTGTATGCTCCTGCGCTTGACCCCAACGAGAAGGTGGCATCTACACTATCGCGCGAGGTTATTACGAATTTGCTTCGTGGAAAACTCGGGTTTAATGGATTGGTATTTACCGATGCTATGAACATGCAGGGCATCGCTAAGTTCTTCAAACCGGGCGAGGCGGAAGTAAGAGCGCTACAAGCCGGCAACGATGTATTGCTCTTCTCGCAAGATGTGCCTGTAGCTGTCAGTAAAATTAAAACGGCTATCGATAGCGGTTGGATAAGTATGGAGGAGTTGAACCTTCACTGCTACAGAATACTTCAGGCAAAGGAATGGGCGGGTCTTGCGAAAAGCCACTCTGTTCAAGTGGCTCAGATCTATGAGGACTTGAACAACAGCGATGCGCTGAAACTGCGTCGCGAAATAATCGAGCAGAGCATTACCGTAGTGAAAAACGAGGGCAATGCTATTCCACTTTCCCATTTGCTTGGCAGTCGTGTAGCTGTTGTTACGGTCGGGGCAGAGCGCAAGGCAGAGTTTCATGAAACACTTTCGCATTATGGCGATTTCGATCATTTTGTCATGGAGAAGAGCCCCGAGTTGAACCGCGCTATCTACTGGCAACAAACCTTGAGCAAGTACGATGTTGTTATAGCCGCTCTCGTGAATACGAGCAACAAGCCTGAACGCAATTTCGGTGTCACCAACGAGTCGGTGCGTATCTTGAACTCAGTAGGGGAGAACAGCAAGGTTATCCTGAGCGTTCTTGCCAATCCGTATGCGTTGAATACCTTAAAGGATTTTTCGAACATCGAAACGGTGTTGATAGCTTTTCAAGATGATCCGATGACCCAGATAGCTGTGGCCGAAACGGTGGTTGGCGCCATTGGCGCAGACGGCAGTTTGCCGGTGAGCACTACGGCGCAGTTTCCGGCTGGCGCAGGCTACAGCACGCAAGGTGGAGGTAGGTTGCGCTGGACGATGAGCAATGATGTTTGGTTTACAGCCTTGCGCTCCTCTTCGGGGAGTATCTCTGCAGGTGGCAGCCCGGCGGGCGATTATGAAGAGGATATGACGTCGGATGGAGGCGGTGGTAAGTCCCCACAAACGGTAGCCTCTGCCGTTGGTCGAATTGAACGCATCGCCGAGAGCGGCATCATGAGTAAGGCCTATCCGGGATGCCGCGTGTTGGTAGCCAAAAATGGCGAGGTAGTGTATGACAAAGCATTTGGAAGTTTGGATTGGTCGGGAACATACAAAGTAAATGAAAACACAGTGTACGATTTGGCGTCTATAACCAAAGTGGCATCCAGCACTATTGCGGCCATGAAGTTGGTCGATATGGGACTGTTGGATGTCAATAAGCGCTTGGGTGATTACCTTGTTTTTCCAAACGGTAACGAATACGCTCAGGTAACCTTGGTGAGCATGCTTTCGCACTGCGCCGGTTTTACGCCCTGGATTCCGTTCTACACAAAAACGATGAGCAACGGTGTATTGAAAACGGATGTATACAAAACTCAATCGCAGGAAGGATATTCACTGCAAGTGGCTGAAGGTATTTTCATTGCCGATCACTACCGAGACAGCATTTTCAATTCAATTATTCGCACACCGCTGAGCAATGACAGAAGCTACAAGTACAGCGACTTAGGTTATTACTTCATACAGCGAATTGTGGAGCAACAGAGTGGCATGTCGCTCGATGCATTTGTGACTAAGCATTTTTATGCCCCTATGGGACTTGCGACCATTGGTTACCAACCATTGGCACGCATGCAACAGTCGAACATTGCGCCAACGGAGCAAGACGATATTTTCCGAAGTCAAACAATACAGGGTTATGTGCACGATCAAGGGGCAGCAATGATGGGAGGTGTAGCCGGCCATGCAGGTCTTTTCAGCAATGCTCAAGATTTGGCAGCTATCATGCAGATGCTCATGGATGGCGGTATGT
>CAMBPD010000217.1 GCA_945869405.1 Chryseobacterium gleum
GGTGCAATAACTGTATCGCGAAAGATTGCAGACAAGTGCGAGCCTTATAAACTCTCACGCGAGATACTGCTGCCCAAGTTTGATATTCCTCAAGAATTTCAAGACGCAGCAGACCTCGAAGACAGTGGTAAGCGAGGAGAAAACAACTACCTGCGTCACCTCACCTATGTTGGCGCCGAAAAACGGTACGGAGAGGTAAGCATTGAAATACGTGAACGGTTGGATTTCGAGTTGGCTACTATCGCTAATACAGGTTACCCGGGCTACTTTCTCATCGTGCAAGACTTTTGCAACAAGGCCCGCGAGATGGGCGTTAGCGTTGGTCCGGGAAGGGGAAGTGCCGCAGGAAGTGCCGCGGCCTATTGCATTGGAATAACCAACGTAGACCCTATAAAGTACCAACTTCTTTTTGAGCGTTTTCTGAACCCTGAGCGTGTGAGCATGCCCGATATCGATATCGACTTCGACGACGAAGGGCGAGATAAGGTAATCGATTACGTTCGCAATAAATACGGTGCCAACATGGTCGCGCAAATCATCACGTATGGCACTATGGGAGGAAAGTCGGCCATACGCGACGCCGGACGAGTTATTGAATTACCTCTGCCCGACACCGACAGAATAGCCAAGTGCATGCCCGACAACCAGGATCTCCGGAATATTCTGCATTGGGACGACAAAAAACTCAGCGATTCATTGAGCGGCGATGACCTGAAAAATGCTAAGCTACTTCGAGCGTTGGCCATGGAAGACTCACATGAAGGGCAGGTAGTAAGGCTAGCGGGCAAATTAGAAGGTTCCGTGCGCAACACAGGCATACACGCATGCGGTGTCATTATTACGCCCGATATCATCACCAAGTATGTGCCTGTATCGACAGCCAAAGAAAGCGACATGTGGTGCACTCAGTTCGATAACTCGGTAGTGGAAAGTGCTGGTCTTTTAAAGATGGACTTTCTTGGATTGAAGACTCTCACTCTTATAAAAGATGCGCTGCGCATCATCAAACAGCGCCATGCAATCGACATAGATATTGAGGCCATACCCATCGACGACTCACTCACTTTCCAACTCTTTCAGAAAGGACATACCGTAGGCATCTTTCAGTACGAGAGCGATGGTATGCAGAAGTACATGAAAGATCTTAAACCTACAGTGTTCGACGACCTCATTGCCATGAACGCCTTGTATCGTCCGGGGCCGTTGGAATACATTCCATCCTTTGTGCGAAGAAAAAATGGACAAGAAGCCATTAGCTATGACCTGCCAGAAATGGAAGAATACTTGAAAGAAACCTACGGCATTACAGTATACCAAGAACAGGTCATGTTGCTTTCGCAAAAGCTTGCAGGGTTTAGTAAGGGCGAGGCCGATGTGCTTCGAAAAGCAATGGGTAAAAAGCAAAAGGATGTACTCGACAAAATGAAAGGAAAATTCATTGAAGGTGCAACCGGCAAAGGGCACCCAACGGAAAAACTAGAGAAAATATGGACCGACTGGGAAGCATTTGCGAGCTATGCATTCAATAAATCACACTCAACTTGCTATGCATGGATAGCGTATCAAACAGCTTACTTGAAGGCAAATTACCCAGCCGAATACATGGCTGCTGTGCTAAGCAACAACATGAGCGATATAAAGCAAGTCAGTTTCTTCATGCAGGAATGCAAGAAGCAATCGATACCCGTTCTAGGACCTGATGTCAACGAATCAAAATCGCTTTTCAGCGTAAACCATAAAGGTGAAATTCGCTTTGGGCTAGCGGCTGTAAAAGGTGTTGGAGAAAGCGCTGTAGAGAGCATAATTGCCGAGCAAAAGGATGGCCGATATCACAGCATTTTTGATTTCCTTGGGCGTATAGACTCCCGAGCGTCAAGTAAAAAAACCATTGAAAACCTGTCACTTTCCGGCGCTCTTGATGCCTTTGGTTATTCTCGTTCTTCCTATTTCGCACCTGATGGAAAAAATGAAACCTACAGTGAAACACTCACGCGGTTTGCCATTGCTGTGCGCGACAATAAAAACACTTCACAGATATCATTGTTTGGCGATAGCATAGAAACCTCTATCACCGAGCCACAACCCGCCAGAGTAGAGCCTTGGGATACGATGACACAACTCACTAAGGAAAAGGATGTGATAGGCATGTTCATAAGTGGCCACCCGCTCGACGATTTCAATTTGGAGGTAAATACGTTTTGCAGCAAAGGCGGGCTCTCGCTTCTTCAGAACCTAGAAAGTGTAAATGGTCGTGAATTGAAAATGGCGGGAACCGTTGTCGATGTTTTGGAAAAAATCACGAAAACGGGAAAGCCTTATGGCAGTTTCAAACTAGAAGATTATGAAACCTCTCATGACTTCATGATGTTCGGTGAAGAGTGGTTGAAGTTCAAGCATCTTGTTGCTCGTGGAGAAAAACTGTTCGTTGTTGGCCGTGCACAATCGAGACGGTTTAACCAAGAGGTAAACAGCATGGAATTCAAAATCACCAGAATTGAATTGCTCTGCGACATACGGAAAAAAATGGGTCGCTTTCTCGACATCTCCGTGCCCATGGCCAAGCTCAACGACGAACTCGTAGAGCGCATTGCACTGGCACTAGCCAATGGCGAAGGAAGGACACAGGTGCGAATAAAAATACTATCCAAGGATGGGGAGTTGCGTTTGCCATCAAACGTTTTTAACAAAGTCAATATCGAGTCTGATGCCCTTAGCAATTTAGAAACGATCAACGAAATTGAATTTGCAGTAAGCGAAACGTAACTACCGATTTTGAATGAAGTGCAGATCGGCCAGTACGAGAGCCGACATAGCTTCGACAATAGGCACAGCGCGCGGGAGCACACACGGGTCATGGCGACCTGCTGCTTCCAGCATCACTTCTTCGCCTGCGGTATTGGTGGCTTGTTGTGCTTTGCGAATGGTCGAAACGGGTTTAAAGGCAATACGAAACACGAGATCATTTCCGGTCGATATTCCTCCGGAAACTCCGCTAGATCGCAGGTTATTTTCGGAACCATTTAACTGAGTGCAAGCAAAACCATCGATCAATTCAAAACCTTGAGC
>CAMBPD010000218.1 GCA_945869405.1 Chryseobacterium gleum
GGCTTTTTTTGCCCATGGAATTGAGAATGCCAAACAGAGCAACAATTGCTGAAGCAACAGATCACGTTTGGGCTGAGGTAGTTCCATTCGGTTATTCGTTGAGCAGGCGCTCTGCTTGGGGCATATGATGGCGAAGGTGAGCCTCCATAAATTCTAAGGCATGCAGCACGGTAAGCATACCCGCTGCGGGTTGGCGAAATACAAGTTTATGAAAGTGGTTGGGCTGAATCTCTCGAATGAATTTCAGAAGATCCTGTCGTTGTTCGTCCCATTGAGCGAGCAGCTTATGCAGCGCAATAGCATTCGTAGGCTGGGGTAATATGTCGGGGGCCAGGTACCGCTCGTCGCTTTGCAGTCTTTCAATAATGGCGCGGCCTTTTTCATAGTGTTCAGCACTTGCATCTTCCAAGGTTTCCCAACCCCCGGAACTTTTCTTTTGCATGTAGCCCCGTGTGCCTCCCTCAGATGCGAGCAGATGCTCAACAACTTGCGCCATGCTCCAACCTGCCAGCGGTTGCGCGTGCGCTTGAAACTGTTTGTTGCTAAGAAGTGATACAAACTGTTGCTTGGAGGTCTCAAGTTTCTTCCAGCGCATTTCAATGTCGGGGTGCATACTAGTTTCCATGGGTGTAAAGCATTTGAATGTGGGGGATGTCGTCTTCCAAGTATTCTGCACTTACCTGTTCAAATCCGAATTTCGTATAGAAAGAATGCAAATAGGACTGTGCAGAGATGCGCACATGTTCAATAGAATGTGTCAAGAAGTATCGCATACATACGCGCATGAGTTCCTCTCCCGCGCCAGATCGACGAACGTGTTGTGAAGTAATGACGCGTCCTATAGACCATTCTTCGTAGGACACTCCCGGGAAAACAAGTCGTGCATAAGCGCACAATGCGCCAGCAGGAGTGTATCCGCACACATGCAGACTCTTCAAGTCTTTGCCGTCAACATCTTGATACGCACAGTTTTGTTCAACGACAAATACTTCGGCACGCAACGCAAGAATTTCATAAAGTCCTTGAGCCGAAAGTTTATCCCATTCTACTATCTGCCATTCAATTTCCATCAGGCGAATATAGTTGCCTTGTTCGCTAGGTTTTATTCACAATAAACAATCGATATTTGCACCCCATTTTACCCCGCATGAATTACCTTTCAGTAGAAAATATATCCAAATCCTATGGCATTCATGTGCTGTTCGAAAACCTAACCTTCGGAATCGAGCGAGGGCAAAAAATTGCCTTAGTGGCTCGAAATGGTGCAGGGAAAAGTTCGCTCTTTCGCATTTTAGCAGGTCTCGACGCGCCAGATGGTGGAATTGTGACTTACAACAAAGAGGTGCGGTTGGGATTTCTTGCGCAAGATCACGGGCTCAACGACGAGACTACAATTCTTGAGAATATTTTCTCTGCAAATAGTGCCAAGACACAAGCTATTGCCGACTATGAGAAGGCGGTAAATTCTGGCGATGAAAAAGAACTGAGTCGTGCACACGATGGCATGGATCGAAACCAGGCGTGGGATTACGAAGCGCATGCCCGAGAGGTATTGGGGAAATTGGATATCCATGATTTGGATCGAAAGGTGGCCTCTCTTAGTGGAGGACAAAAGCGTCGCATTGCCTTGGCGAAGGTGCTTATTGAAGAACCCGATCTCGTGCTCCTCGATGAGCCTACCAACCATCTCGACTTGGAGATGATCGAATGGCTCGAAGAGTTCTTGTCGCAGTCGAACATGACCATCTTCATGATTACGCACGACCGTTATTTTCTCGAGAATATCACCGATGAAATTCTCGAGATGGATAACAAAACCATCTATCGCTATAAAGGGAATTTCTCCTACTATTTGGAGAAGAAAGCAGATAGAGAGCAGTTGGAAAGCGTTGTGCGCGATAAGTCTGAGCAATTGTTTAAAAAGGAATTGGAGTGGGCCCGACGTATGCCTCGCGCACGCACGGTGAAAAGCAAGTCGCGAATGGGGAGCTTTGAAGATTTGAAGGAAAGTTTGGTCCGTAATAATGACCCGGAGGCATTGGAGTTCGAAATCAACATGAGTCGCATGGGTAGCAAGATTGTTGAATTCCATAAAGTGAAGAAAACTTTTGGAAACACTACAGTGCTTAATGGATTTGAATACGTATTTAAGAATAAGGAGAAGATAGGAATCGTGGGTCGCAACGGCACCGGGAAGACAACCTTCCTCAACATGCTCACCAAGCAACTCGAGCCCGATGGAGGGAAGGTAGTGGTTGGGGAAACGGTTGTGTTTGGCTACTTCAACCAACTGGGTATGCCCTTGAAGGAAGGCCAGCGTTTGCTGGAGTGCGTGCGCGAAGTAGCAGACTATATTCCTCTTACCAAGGGCAAGACTATCACCGCTTCTCAAATGCTCGAGCGTTTCATGTTTCCGCGTAATCAGCACAGCACGTATGTAGAGAAGCTAAGTGGTGGAGAACGCAAGCGACTTCAATTGTTGCTCGTGCTCATGAAGAATCCCAACTTCCTCATTCTCGACGAGCCCACCAACGACCTTGATGTGTTCACGTTGGCCGCACTGGAAGAATATCTGTTGTACTATCCCGGTTGCATGGTCATTGTCAGCCACGACCGTTACTTCCTCGATAAATTGGTAGATCACATTTTTGTACTCAACGGCGAGGGCGATGTGAAGGACATTCTCGGCAACTACGATACCTACCGCCGCTGGGAAGAGCAGGAAGCATTACGCCGCTCAGGAGTGCGAAAAGAACAGCAAGAGGAAGTGAAGGCTGAGAAAAAATCCGAAGCTTCCAAATCAAAGATTTCATTCAAGGACAAGTTCGAATACGATCAGCTCGAAAAAGAAATTCCAACACTTGAACAAAAGAGATTTGAGTTGGAGCAACAATTAGCCGACGCCGGCACCGATCACGATGCGTTGATGAAGGTAACCGATAAGCTTGGCACGGTGGTGCAGGAACTCGATGCGAAGAGCATACGTTGGTTGGAGTTGGGAGAGATGCTGTAAAACACCAAGGCCCACGCTCATCTCTGCGTACGTACGCACTGCTGCGTG
>CAMBPD010000219.1 GCA_945869405.1 Chryseobacterium gleum
TGGGGCGGCACAGAAAACACCGTTCAAGGATATGTGCTCCCAACCTATGGCCTTGACCTTTCGCTGAAAAAAGAATTTGGTAAAACAAAAAACATGACGCTCACTGTTTCCATGCAAGATGTGATGCGCACCCGTGTTCAATTCACTCACAGCGAAACAGATGTTTTCATCCAAGACACCTTCCGACGTCGCGATTGGCAGTTGGTGCGTTTCAACTTCGGATGGAAATTCGGTAAAGTTGACGCTGCTCTTTTCAAGAGAAAAAATATGAAACAGAGTGAGGGTGGAATGGAGGGATAGCAGTTATGTGCCCTTCGTGATCCATTGAATCGAGTCATCCCTCCTCCACCATGTTAGCTGACGCTTGGCAAAGTTGCGGGTGTGCTGTTGGATTTTCTGAATGGCAACGTCGAGTGCAATCGCACCCTCGAAGTAATCAAATAACTCTTTGTATCCCACAGTATTGAGTGCTTGTAGATGCTTGAAAGGATGAAGTGCTTTCGCTTCCTCAAGCAACCCCTGTTCCATCATATGCACAACACGCGCATCTATTCTATCATACAGTTGTTGCCTTGGCATTTCGAGCCCAATCTTCTCTACTTCAAACGAGCGATCCTTGTTGCCGGCCTTCCTCAAAGCTGAATAAGGCTTACCGGATACAGTGCATACCTCAAGGGCGCGTATCAACCGATGCGGATTGCCTAGGTCGACCTGCCTGTAATAATCTGGATCGAGTTGCAAGAGCGAGGCTTGCAGCGACTCAATTCCTTCCTCGGTGTATCGTTTTTTCCATTCGTCGCGCACTAGCCCATCAGAGGGGAAATCGTCGAACCCATTCACCAACGCGTCTATGTAGAGCATGCTGCCCCCACAACAGACCACGGTGTCATGCCTGTTAAATAACTCGTTGAGTTTGGCTAATGCCTCACGCTCAAAACGACCTGCACTGTATTCCTCCTCAATAGAAACAGAAGCGATAAAATGATGTTTCACTGTTTGCAACTCCAGCAATGAAGGGCGAGCAGCGCCTATATTGAGTTCCTTAAATATCTGGCGGGAATCGGCCGAGAGTATCTCCGTGCCCAATGACTGTGCAAGTTCTATGGCATGTGCCGTCTTTCCTACTGCCGTGGGACCGAGCACGAGTATCAGTTTTTTCATGCCTTCCATGTATACCGCCTCAGGGGTGCATGCCGCCTAGTTAAGGTTAACCGTTGTTCTATTGCATGTGGGTGTCACGATGTCACGCTTGCAAAGGCAACGAAGCAAGGGTGCGCCATCACACATCTATTAATCCCCTGCCCAACTTACTAATCTTGCCGTCTGTTTGCAACTTACCAAACAACGTCTCCAATATACCATTGATGAAGACATTGCTTTTGGGTGTGCTATAATAGTTTGCCAATTCGATGTATTCATTCATGGTCACTTTTAGCGGAATAGACTCGAAAGTTTGCGCCTCGGCCAAAGCCATTTTTAGAATGACCATGTCCATGGTGGCTATGCGGTCGATCTCCCAATTGGGTGCGTTTTCAGAAATCATCTTTTCACTATCTGCTCCCAACGCCAATGTGCGACGGAACAGCTGTTTGGTGTATTCCTCCTCATCGTCGTCCGACTTCCACAAGGGCATTAGCTCCAAATCATTGTCCGTTTCTTTAATGGTCTTCAACGTCTTAAGGGCCATGCTCGATGCCAAATCCAAATCATCGTTCCAGAAAATACCAATCTCTTCCAACCAATCGTGCATCAACTCAAAATTAATAAGCTCACGACGCAGGAAACGCAGCAAAAACTCTCTGTCGTGCTCAAACCCACGCTCTTTGCTTGCCATATACTCCTTGTAATCTTCAGAATCCACCAAGGCCTTAAACATATGTCGCATCAAATCTTCGTTGTCTTTCCAGCGAATATGAATTTCCTTGGAAGCCTTATCCAATATTTTGCTGTTGGCTAAGATCCGAACTAGATTGTTTGTGACAAACTTGGTGTTTGGATGAAGATCTTCTTGAGCGGGCAACTTCTTGTTCATGCCTGCCTCTATCTTATCGATAGCTTTTGCCTGCATCTCTGCGGGAAGCATAAGCAAACCAATATATAAATCGCGGAATCGGTTGAAGCTCTCAAACAATATCTTCTCATACTTAACGATATCTGGCTTGTCTTCGCTGTAATATGCAAAAATGATTTGCATAGCTTTTATTCGGATCTGTCGGCGGTTGAGCATAGTATTCAGTTTCAGTTAAAGTCTGGTTGTTATAGCGTTGACTTGAGTTTGGCAATAGAAGCAATTCTAGCTTCTGCCAATTGATTGGCGGCCAAATAAGTGGGTATAGATTTCGATTTTGAAATGGCGAAAATATTGAGTGCTGTTTGGTAAATATTTTCCGCTTGTGCCAGAGCCGCATTGCGGTTGTAGCCCACAATTTCCCAGTAGCAATTGATGATTCCACCGGCATTCACCAAGTAGTCTGGGGCGTAAAGAATTCCGCGTTTCAGCACTTCTGCACCGTGTACCTTTTCCTCTTTAAGTTGGTTGTTGGCAGCGCCGCAAATAATGCTGCATTTTAGTTGTTCAAGGGTCTCGTCGTTGATTGTAGCACCTAATGCACATGGACTGTAAATGTCCATTTCAACATCATACACCTCTTTTACTCCGATGGCTTTTACACCATATTTTTTTACTACCGCACTCACGCGGTCGTCGTAAATATCACAAATGGTGACGTCGGCACCTTCCTTCACCAAGTGCTCCACGAGGTATTCGCCAACATGACCCACTCCTTGTACAACCACCTTCTTCCCACTGAGCGAATCGTTTCCGCTTAGTTCCTTTTGGCTTGCCTTCAGGCCCATATACACTCCGAAGGCGGTTACTGGACTGGGGTCTCCACTTCCCCCGAGGTATTCAGGAAGACCCACAACGTGCTTTGTTTCTAGACGCACGTGTTCCATGTCGCGGGTGGAAATGCCGACATCTTCTGCTGTGATGTATTTCCCACCGCAACTATTTACAAATTTGCCAAATCGACGCATCAGTGCCTCGCTTTTTTGGGTGC
>CAMBPD010000220.1 GCA_945869405.1 Chryseobacterium gleum
TTTCATCTACCTCTAGGCCAACCTTTGATTTGAACCATTGCCGATCTTCATCGATCAATGAAATAAGTGACATTTCACATCCACAAATTTGGGATGCTATTGCCGTAAGCTGATCATACTCCTTTTCAGAAAACGTATCCATCACGGCAGAGCTACTAAGCGACTTCAAACGCGCTTTTTCATTGGATGGATTCTCTGGTGTTATCATTGATCAACGGCCCATGTCAGGTCATTCAAAAATAGTTGAAACAGAGTCTGATGAGGCCATGACATATATCAATAAAAAGGGCCGCTTTCGCGACCCCTTTTAGATGTTTGAAAAAATCAATTCACCATAAGTTTCAATGTGCGAGAATGGCGATTCGATTGCAGCGTTACGAGATACGCTCCATTGGCCAATTCATGTGTGTCGATAGTTATGCGTTGGGCGCCCGGAGCAGTTGCCTTTGGCTCCCATGTCTTCATTACACGACCGCTAAGATCTGTAAGTGATACCGATAACTTCTCTGCGCCACGATCTATATAATTAAGTACAACAAACTCATCGGCTGGGTTAGGATAAAGCGCAGCGCCAAAGAAATCGGCGTCTTGCTCTTGCATTCCCACTGTTCCGGACATGTTGATGTCATCAATGAATAAATTGTTTGGATACTCACCGGCACGGAAGGAGAACTTCATTCGGAAGCCCTCAGACAAATAGGTATTGGGGATGGTGAAGGTCTCTTCTCTCCAATCTAATGAGCTGCTCGGGAAGAAAGGAATACTCACGCTACCTGCCGTTACCAAATCCAAGCCCTGCAAACTCAAACGAGGCAAGCTCGACCATGACTGTCCGCAATCATTTGAAATAAATACTTCAAACACATCCGCAATTCCTTCTAGGTCGGTACTTTGAGTTGCATATGCATACTTAAATGATACAGATGCTCCAGATACCAAATCCAAGTTGCACGAAGGAGTCACCAATTCATCAATATCAAATCCACCTTCGTCGATGTTAGTGTCAGACATTGCAAAACCGTTTAAGAAAACACTGGTATTATTCGAGAAACCAGCCACATTGGTTTGGTTCCACACAGAGATATTGTCATCATAATTGTTTGGCACATAATGGTTGTGAAAATTCACCGCCGAGTCGAAATTATCTTGAAACAATGGACCGCCTGTTTCCGTCCAAACAGGTGCAATTACGACACACTGTTCTATGCTTTTCGTAGTAGTGCCTTGGGCATTCGTAACCGTGAGTGTAACTGTTTTACGACCTTCAGAGCTAAAAGAAACTGAGGGATTACGCTCATTGCTCACGGCAGGGCTTCCGTCCTGGAAAGACCATGCATAGGACTCAACAACTCCGTTGGTCGAATTGTCGATGAAATCAATTTCATCATCCACGCAAGCGAACTTTGTTGCCGGATAAAAATTGGCCACAGGTGCGCATACCATTGGGTTCTCATCGGTGCCTGTAAGCGAGCGATTTGATTCCGTCCAAAGTGTGCTACGCCCTGATAAACCCGCATTCAGCGCTAAACGCATACGTTCCTTCTGACCCACGGTGAACATGTGTGAGCAATAAGAATAGTCCATGAAATTCTGAACGTTTTCCACGATTCCGTAGGCTCCTAACAGTTCCACATTGTCTATGGCGAAAGCACCTGCAGCATCTTCTGCATTGTACGCATAAATTCGAAACGTTACGGGGACTGTCAAGGCTGTATAATTGCTGCCTCCCAAAGTTACCTTCGCACCATTGACAGACGCTGCATTGTCATTCGCAAAGAAAAACGTATTCGCAGGGTTAGGGCTCGTTAGAACCACTAGGTTCGCATTAGCAGGAGCCACTGCAGCAGTCAAATTGTTGGCGAAGTTGTTCACGCTTGAACGAACTGCAAAAGCGCGCGGCCCATTTACGGCACGTTTGCTAGCAAAGCGAAGTTCTGTAAGACTCATGGCACTGCCTGGACGAGGAGTTATAGTAAACTCATAGTAGGACCCCGTATTCAAAGTCCCCGTCATTTCAGCGAATGTCAACGCACCTTCAGCCGCGCCCTGACCCCATCCTGTGAATGAGAACTCACCATCTATATTCGGATTGATAGCGACGCCATTTGCCTGGAAATGACTCATTTGCAAGCGTGTAAAATCTTCTTCTCCCAACAAGATTGTTGGGGGGGTGGTAGGATCTACCATGCCACCCGTTCCACCGGTAATACCGTTGAAGTCGAAGATGACGTTAGAGATCTCTGTTGAGCTGCATGAGAAATCTCGTAAGTCTTGGCAATCGTCATGACCTTCAGTAACGGGTGTGTCTCCCACGCCGTCGTCGCCACATTCCACTTCCGGATCATTTGTACTTCCCCAAGGATGAGCCAAATCAAGGTAATGGCCAACCTCATGCGTCAGGGCGCGAGATGCGAAATCTGCGCCTGTCCCGATACTACCAATGTAGTTGTTGCGAATGATGATACCATCCGCAAGAGCAGATTGTCCATCAATAACAGAAGACGGATATTGACTATACCCTGCTACACCATTCTCCATATTGCCTACCGTCCAAACGTTAAGGTATCGTTCACGTGGCCATTGATTCAATTTGGAACCGTTGTCTCCAACAAACGCTTCGATTGATTTGATGCGTTCTATTCCGTTCGTACAATTTCCCAAAAAATCTTTGGTTGCTAGGCGGAATTCCAGCTTCACATTGGCAACTATGGTATCAAAACCATTTACGACCACCACAGTATCAGCATTGAGCTTATTGTAGTCGCGATTAAGGATTTCCATCTGGTCGTATACCTGATCGTCAGAGATGTTCTCTGGACCCTCAAGGTGCAAAATGTGAAAGACTACCGGAATAATTAATACCGCCTCCGGTTCGCCATCACGATTGTTGCGCCACTCAATCATTTCCTCGCGCATCAACCTGTCATAGTTGTCTTGAGCCTGAACTAGAAATGGGTTGCGCGAACGCTCCCTGTTGTTCATCAGATCCGTGCCACAGCGATACTGAG